>JAIWNK010000063.1 GCA_020216845.1 Anaerolinea sp.
ACAGTCGCCGCCGGAGCAGTTGCCTATACCTGCGTCTTGCACTTCAACCCCTATCGCAGCTTGTTTGGCAACCTGCGCCCCGATTACTATGCCGCCATCACCGATGCCTACATCGTCTATCCTTGGGAAATCTCACGCGGCCCCGATTTTGTGCTGCGCGGGCTCTAATCACCCTTCGCGCCATTCCACCGCCTGACCGGCAAAGCGTTTGCGCATCACTTCAATCGCCTGCGGATTGTTATCCACCAGGATGAATTGCCGTTGTAGCTTCAGGCAAGCTTCTCCCACCGTGCCACTGCCGGCAAAAAAATCCAGCACACAATCGCCCGGGTTGGAAGAAGCGCGCACAATCCGCTCAATGATGCCAAGCGGTTTTTGGGTCGGGTAGCCGGTGCGTTCTCGCCCATGCGTCGGCACAATCGTGTGCCACCACGTATCGGTCGGCAGCTTGCCGCGCGCTGCCTTTTCGGGCCCTACCAGCCCCGGCGCCATGTAGGGAATGCGTTCAATGTCATCCACGTTAAAAGTGTAATGCTGCGGGTCTTTGGCATACCAAAGGATGTTATCATGCTTGGGAGGCCACTTCTTGCGCGTGCGCGCCCCATAATCATAAGCCCAAATAATCTCATTCAAAAAGCTTGCCCGGCCAAAGATTTGGTCAAGCAACACCTTGCAATAATGCACCTCGCGATAATCTATGTGAAAGTACAGGCTGCCGTGCGGCTTCAGCACCCGATAGGCCTGCAACAGGCGCGGCTGCAAGAAACCCAAGAAGTCCTCAAATTCATCCGCATAAGCGCCCGTGCCCAATCGCACCGTCTGATAGCGCTGCCCGCCAAAGCCCACGCGGTCACCCCGCGCTGAGCGCACCGTCTGAATGCGCGTGCGCGCCTGCACCTTGCCCGTATTGAACGGCGGGTCAATATAAATCAAATCCACCGTCTCATCTTGCAACGATTGCAACACCGCCAAATTATCGCCAAAATAGACACAATTCATATCATGGATGGGGATAAAGTGTATTTTGCCGCGGATCCGCCGGCAGATACAACACGCACACATCTGCCCCAACCCGCCAATGTGCATCCAGGGTTTGCAAGGTTGTCACCTGACCGGTATACTCCACTCCATTGAGACGAAACTGATAGTCAATCACCCAGGGGTTGCGGTTATTGACCCGCACCATCAAATTTTGTTGCACATCGCACACTTGCCCGCGCACGGCCTCACCAAAGCGCAACACATTCACCGTGTTCAGCGCCTGATTGTAACCATTGCGCAACAAAATGGCGCCGACAATGAACAACACCGCTCCAATCAAAAACATCGGCATGCCAACAATGGCTGTAATTAGCCCCATCGTCAAGAGAACACCCACAAAGCTAAACACACCGCCAAGAATTGCCAACACCCCACCCGCAATGGTGCCCCCTTGCGCCATAGCCAACCGCCAGGCATAGGAATCCAAAAAAGGACGCGGCGCCGGAGGCGGCCAATCCAATTCGGCCTCGGCATGAGGTTGTTCTGCCGGCAATGGCCCACCACAATTGCTACAATTGGGCTGAAACGCCGCATAACTTGTTGCACACCAAGGACAGGTAATCACAACCATACTCCACACAGTCTTGGAATGGTCTCATTATATCATCACTCTTGCCGCAGCAAACAGCGCACAGCCCCGGTTGAGCTGTGCGCTGCCCTCAAATTCCATATCCGCTTTTGTTCACTTTGTTGGGTTATTCACCCGCCCCAGGAAGAGAATCTGTCCGGTTGGGATGTCATAAATTGCGAACAAGAAGGGATGATCAAAACGCAAATCCACCGGCTCTTCTGGCATCATCGCCGAAGTCTCCACAAAGGTAATGCCTGTTGCTGCCGCGGCTTCGGTGCCCTTCTCGGAGCAAGAAACGAATGCCTTGTGAATCACATCCGAAATCTTCAAATCCGGTGCGCCGGTAATGCCAGAAAAATCAGCCTCGTTCTCAAACGCAACCTGCATGCCCAACGCCTGCAACATCTGCTTGACCGAAGCGGCACTGCTGAATTCAAACCGCGGCAGGTACAGCCGCGCCTCGCCCATTTGCAACTGCGACTGCAAAGCCGAGAACTGATTGGCATCGAGCTGTGCCTCAAAGGCTTGCATCTGCCCTTCTGCCGGCATCATCACCAACATGGCCAGATTGCCACCCTGATAGGGAATGCGCACCACCGTCAGCCCATCCTGCAAAAGATAGGCATAACGCCCCTGACGCTGCATCGTTTGCGCCTCCACCGTGCTGCCATCCAATAGATAGAAAGGCGCCGGTGCGGTTCTGTCTTTCTCAAAAGCATCCATCCACGGCGCATAGAAGTAAATGGCATTGGCAAGCACAAGGCGCGTGTCGGTTTGCACACTGCCCGGCGGCAACAAGTCGGCAATGCGTTTTTCGGTGCGGTCACTCACCCAATCATTGATTGCCTGTCGGGCTTTTTCGGGGTCTGCGCGATAATCCACCGTGTAGATTCCCGCCCCATATTGCTCGGCCAGCAAATCCAAAAACTCGGCCTGAAAGGCAGCATCCTTCTGCCCCCACAGCGCATTGGCCACATCCAGGCGCATCTCGCGAATGCGTTTCCCGTCGGCGTCATAGATGCGCCCAGCCAACTGAGCATCCAGGCCGTTCATCGCCGGATGAAACGACTGCGGTTCGCCAAAACCGGCCACCTGCGCCATTTCTGCCGCGGTTTGCCCGCGCGCCCCGCCATAGGCCATGGCCAGGGCGGTTGAAATGCTATAGGGCGAGAAAATCAGGTTACCTTGCCGATCCCATTGACGATACAGCGCAAACGCAAAGGCATTGTTCTGCTCTGCCTGTGCCTGCACAACCGGCAGGTCTGCACCCGCCTGTCGGCTGTGATTGGACTTGACCAAACCAGCTGCACCTGCCGCAAACGGCTGACAGGCTGCTGTCGCCAAAGCCAGGAACATCATCCACCAGCGCTTCATTTTCTGCCTCCAAACAATTAAGCTATTCTGAAGACGCTGCATCATTTGCAAAAGTTCCTCTTCACTCAACCGTGACCGACTTGGCCAGGTTACGCGGCTGATCCACATCCAGGCCACGCAACGCGGCGATATGATAGGCAAACATCTGCAATGGCAACACTGTCACCACCGGGCTGAGCAGCCAGGGCGTCGCCGGCACCCAAAAGACGCGGTCTGCCAGGGCCGCAATCCGCTCATCCCCTTCGGTTGCCACAGCAACCACAATGCCACCGCGCGCCTTCACCTGCTCAATTTGGCTGATCATCTTCTCATACCAGGGGTCTTGCGTCGCAATCGCCACCACCGGCAAGTCGCGATCCACCAGTGCAATCGGGCCATGCTTCATCTCGCCAGCCGGATATGCCTCGGCATGGATGTAAGAAATCTCCTTCAGCTTCAGTGCGCCTTCATAGGCAATCGGCATATTGACACCGCGCCCAAGGTAGAGCGCTGAGCGCATCTCCTTCAGCGCCTGCGCAACATTGATCACTTCCGCCTCGCGGTCCAAACAGCGCCCCACCAGGTCGGGGATGCGGCCCAAATCTTTCACCCGTTTGCGCCGTTCGGCATCTGAAAGTGTGCCGCGCAGCTCACCGAGCAAAATTGCCAACATGTACAGGTCTACAATCGGCGCAGTGAAAGCCTTGGTTGAGGCCACACCAATTTCCGGGCCGGTCTGCATCGAAATCGAACCATCCGCCAGGCGCATAGCCTGTGAGCCAATGGCGTTGACGATGGACCACAAGCGCGCCCCCTTGCGCCGTGCTTCCTCCATTGCCGCCAGGGTATCAGCTGTCTCGCCCGATTGGCTGATTGCCAGCACCACCGTGCGTTCGTTGACCAGCGGGTCGCGATAGCGAAACTCTGAAGCAATATCCACTTCCACCGGCAAGCGCGCCAGCGTCTCAATCAGCACCTTGCCGACCATGCCAGCATAAGCAGCGGTACCACAACCCGTGATGACGATCCGTTCAATGGCACGCGCTTGTTGCGCATCCAGGTTAAGCTGCGGCAGCCGCACCCGCCCCTGCTTGAAATCCACCCGCCCGGCCAGTGTGTCCGTCAAGGAGCGCACCTGCTCATGGATCTCTTTCTGCATAAAATGGCGATACTCACCCTTTTCTGCCGCCACCGGATCCCACGAGACGCTATGCAGCGTCGGCTGAACCGGTTTCCCTTCCAGGGTTTGCACCACAGCTCCCTGCCGGGTCACCACCGCCATCTGACGCGACTCCAGGAATGTTACCTGTCGGGTATGCTCCAAAATCGCCGGAATATCAGAAGCGACGAACATCTCGCCCTGACCATAGCCAATCACCACGCCGCCGGCATTGCCAATGCGCGCCGCAATGATCTTATCCGGCTCGCGCGTAGAAAAAACAACCACGCCATGCGCCCCGCGCAAGCGCAACAAGGTATGCCGCACTGCCTGCACCAGGTCGCCATCCACTGCCAAAAACCGGTCCACCAAATGCACAATCGTCTCCGTATCGGTATCCGATTTGAAGACCGTGCCTTCAGCGGTCAACTCCTCGCGCAATTCGAGGTAATTTTCGACAATGCCGTTGTGCACCACCACCACTTCGCCCGAGGCGCTGACATGCGGATGCGCATTGCGCGCCGAAGGTTCGCCATGAGTTGCCCAGCGCGTATGACCAATGCCCAAATTTCCCGCCAAGGGCTGCTGCCGCACCAGGTCAACCAACCGATCCAGTTTGCCTACCTCACGGCGCAACTCAATTTTGCCATCTTGCAACACCGCAATGCCCGCTGAATCATAGCCACGATATTCCAGGCGGCGCAGGCCATTCAAAATAATCGGCGTTGCATCCTGCTCACCGATATAACCAACAATCCCACACATACCGTCTCCTTATGTTTCTTTGGTTGTCTTCGAACACTTTTGCCCATCATCAGGCAGCAACAAATAACCAATTGTTTGGAGACGGGTTCTTCAACCCGGAGGGCTTCCGCTGATCTCTCGATTTTCCAGGCCACTCTGGGCCTGTTAACCCCGCCCTGCGGCAGGGAACCCTCATCCTCGTCACACAAGCCTGTGCTCCCCCTGCTTGCGCCATGCGCTTCTCTCTCCAAACCACAACGTCAAAATAGATCGTTTTCACCTCCTGCACTTGACCAAATTCGTGACGCAATTATACCCGCAAAAAAGACATCTGCGGCAAAACGCTGTATAATTTCAACAAGATGAATCGTCTGATCAAGTTGCTTGGGTTGTGTTGGATCTGCCTGCTGCTGTGTAGCTGCGCGGCCAATGATCGCAATTTCAACTTTTGGGGCCTTGATGTCCCCGATTTTGATGAATGGACCATCTCTGATTACAGCCAGCGCATTGAAAACACGCGCGGTGCCCGTTGGCAAATCACCTATGAAAGCACAAAAAGCAGCACCTTTACGGGAAAGATCCGTCATATCTCGGTCAATTACGAAGCTTCTTTTCCTTTTCTCACGCACGACATTCTGGTGACAAGCGGCGATTTTGCCGACCCCGCCCGCGTGGACACCTCCGTGCGCAATCATCATTTTTACTGGGGCGCCAGAGAGAAACCCGTTGGTACCATCAATCTCCTGCATGTCGTTGTTCTCGATTCCACACTGTATGATCAACTCATGCAACTCCATGCCGATGACCAGGTTAGCATCCGTGGACGCGAAATCTTGACCATTGAACTCTATCAGAAAGATCGCCTCACCACCATCTGGAGGGATAGCGGCTGCAACACCCTCCTGATCCAATCCATCACCGTTGAAACCCCATAATCCCTACCCGTGCTATAATTACTGTTTATGTCCGCCAATCGTCCCATTTCCGTATTTGATGTAATCGGCCCGGTCATGGTTGGGCCATCCAGTTCACACACTGCCGGTGCAGTCCGTCTCGGTCTGATTGCGCGCGCCGCCCTGGGAGAACCCCCCGTGCAAGCGCAGCTGTCACTGCATGGCTCGTTTGCGCGCACCGGTCGCGGCCACGGCACCCACCTTGCCCTGGTTGCTGGGCTGCTTGGCCTCTCCCCCTCCGATGAACGAATTCGGCACAGCTTGCATCTGGCCGAAGAAGCCGGTCTACAGGTCACCTTTGATACCATTGACCTGGGCGAAGAAGCCCACCCCAACAGTGTGCTGATCCATGTACAAGGCCCAACCCAATCGCTTTCGCTGGGCGGAGCTTCCATCGGCGGCGGGTTGGTTGAAGTAACCCAATTGCAAGGCTACCGCGTCCATTTCAGCGGAGAGCTCGACACACTGATTCTGATTGCAGATGATCAACCCGGCACAGTCAATACCATCAGCGGCTGGCTGGCCGGGCACCAAATCAACATTGCCACCTTGCGCGTCAAGCGCAACGAACGCGGCGGTCAGGCCATCATGATCCTTGAAACCGACCAACCGCTGCCCATTCCCCTCACCCAGGGGCTGGAATCGCTACCCTGGGTGCATTGGGCGCGCACCATCCCCCGCATCAAGGAGTAAACGATGTTCCACAGCCTGGCAGAACTGGTTCAACAAGCCCAAGCCCGCGCCCTACCGCTTTGGGAAATCATCCTCGAAGGCGAAATCAAACTCAGCGATGAACCGCGCTCCGTCATCTGGAATCGCATGCGCCAACGGCTAGAAGTGATGCGTCGTAGCACCGGGCAGGGCCTTGAAGCCCCATTGCACTCGCTCAGCGGCCTGACGCGCGGCAGCGCCCATCGCTTTTGGAACTGGCTAGAAAGCGGTGCGCAACCCCTCAGCGGGCCATTGCTCAGCCGCGCCATTGCACGCGCCCTATCCGTCAGCGAAACCAACGCCTGTATGGGCTGCATTGTCGCCACCCCAACAGCCGGAGCATCCGGCATTTTGCCAGCCCTGCTGTTCACCCTGCAAGAGCAACGCGGCTTCAGCGACGAACAACTGATTCAGGCACTCTTCACCGCCGGTGGAGTAGGCGTTGTCATCCTCCATCGCGCCCATGTTTCCGGCGCAGCGGGCGGCTGTCAGGCCGAAACCGGCAGCGCCGCTGCCATGACCGCCGCCGCCATTGTCGAGCTGATGGGCGGCAGCCCGGCTCAGGCAAGCCACGCAGCTGCCATCGCCCTCAAGAACATGCTCGGCCTGGTGTGTGACCCCATTGGCGGGCTGGTCGAAGCCCCGTGCACCAAGCGCAACGCCGCCGGTGTGGCTCAAGCGCTCGTCGCCGCCGACCTGGCCCTGGCCGGTGTTGAAAGCCTCATCCCCGCCGACGAAGTGATTGATGCCATGCGTCGCATTGGCAATCACATGGATGAAAGCCTGCGCGAAACTGCCGAAGGCGGCCTGGCGGCTACCCCCACTGCCCAGCAACTGACCCAACAAATTTGGAGCAAAAGCCATGAATTTTAACGAACAGCTCGATATCTACCTGCGCGCCCGCTTCACCGTCATCCTGGTTGTCACCAGCGAGGAAGAACGCGCCTTGCAATCGGTCAAGGAAGTGTGTGAACGCACCCAACGCCGCGCCATGGTCTGGGACCTGGCCGATGGTTTCCAATTCCTCACCACGCTAGGCGGCACCCCCCCCGTTGCCCGCGACCCGCTGACCGCCCTGGAACAAATTGACAAAGCGGAAGGCAATTTCCTCTTCATTCTCAAAGATTTTCACGAAGCCTGGAACAACCCTCAAATCAAACGCAAGCTGCGCAACCTGGCACAGCGCCTCAAGTTCACCAAAAAATCCATCCTGATCACCTCCTGCCTCAGCAAAGTGCCAGAAGAGCTGAAAGACGAAATCGTCATCGTCAACTTTCCCCTGCCTTTGGCCGATGACCTTGAAGCGGTGCTACACGGTCTGACCCAAACCCCCGGCATTAAAGTCAACCTCACCCCCTTAGGGCGCGAAAAACTCGTCCAGGCTGCCCTGGGCCTGACAGCTACGCAAGCACAGCGCGTCTTCGCCCGGGCAATCGTTAGCGATGGCACCCTGGATGACCGCGACATTGACCTGGTGACCGAAGAGAAAAAACTGATCATCCGCGAAAGTGAAGCGCTTGAATTTTACGCCATCAGCGAAACGCCCGAAAACGTCGGCGGCCTGGGCGTGCTAAAAGAATGGCTGCGGCTGCGCGAACGCGCCTTTACCAAAGAGGCGCGCGACTACGGCCTGCCCGCCCCCAAAGGTATTGCCCTCATTGGCATCCCCGGCACCGGCAAAAGCCTGACGGCCAAGATGATCGGCGGACTGTGGCGTTTGCCCCTGTTGCGGCTGGATATTGGCGCGCTGTTTGGCAGCCTGGTCGGCGAATCAGAAGAGCGCGCCCGCCGCGCCCTGCACCTGGCCGAAACAGTTGCCCCTTGCATCGTCTGGATTGATGAAATGGAAAAGGCCCTCGCCCATGGCGGTTTGGATAGCGGCACTAGCACGCGCGTCTTCGGCACCATCCTCACCTGGATGCAGGAAAAGACCGCCCCCTGCTTTGTCGTTGCAACCGCCAACGACATCAGCAGCCTGCCGCCCGAATTGCTGCGGCGCGGCCGCTTCGATGAAATCTTCTTCCTCGACCTGCCCGCCCTGGAAGAGCGCAAAGAAATCTTCTCTGTCCATTTGCGCAAACGCAACCGCCTGGTGCAAGATTTTGACCTCGATACCCTGGCAGCGCAAAGCGAAGGCTATGTAGGCGCTGAAATTGAGCAGGCCATCATTGACGCCATGTACCTGGGCTTCAATGACAACCGGCGCGAGTTCAACACCGCCGATATCCTCGCCGCCCTCAAACGACAGGTGCCCCTCTCCGTCTCACAGCGGGAGACAATTGAAAGCCTGCGCAACTGGCTGCGCGAAGGGCGCGCCCAATCCGCCTCCTACGCTGAAATTGAGGAAGCCTCGACCCGTTTCGTCCCCCTACAGCTTGAAATCCGCAAACCATGATTCATGCTTGACAAGGCTCATCTCACTCTTTTGCGCTGGCAACTCAGCAACAATCTGCCGCTGATTGGCAATTCGCTGCAGGAACGAGCTGCTGCGCAATTGTTAGCGCTTGCCCGTCAGGGCAACCATGAAGCCACACAAGCGCTTGCCGAAGCAGCACTGTTACCCTTCCCACACACCCAACAACTGGCTGCCAACACGCTGCGCGCCAACCTGCACACCCTCTGCCTTGACCCCGTTTGGAAGGTATGGGCGCGCACCTATTCTCCCGTGTTAGCCGAGGTGTTGCGCCAAAGCGGCAGCCCAGCCGCCGCCAAGAATGGCGTGCACCTGCACGTCCTCAGCCTGCTCCTCTTGGGGCAAGTGCCAACGCTCAAAAGCAACGAAAAAGTGACCCGCGCCCTGCTGGAAGGGCTGCAAATCAAAGATCCAATTCTCAGCGGCACGGCGCACAAAGCGCTCACCCAACTGCAAGATGCTGATTCAATCCGGCTTGTCTGCGAACAAGCCCACCAAAACAACGACCCCCTGCTACAACAAATCATCATCGAGGGGCGGCTGCTGCCCAATGAACCGCTTGAGTTGCGCATTTGGGCCGCTCTGCTAACCCAACAAACCGACACATTGGCTCAGCTCGGCCCAGAAGCCATCCCGCATCTGCTTGAGGCACTGCACACCCCCAGGCTAAGCGGCGCGGCGCGCGCCGCATTGCTGCACCTTCAAAACCCACAGGCCGTGCGCGTTTTTTGTCAACGCTGGTTCGAGACCCGCGCCCCAGAGCTGGAAAGCATTTTGACGGAAGCTGCCTACCTTCCCGCCCAACCGCCACAGCTGCGCCTGTATTGTGCACTCAAAACCGGCAATCGCCTGGCTGCCAATAACAGTCCCGCCAGTGTGGTGCCAGGGCTGCTCAAAGCATTGGAGGACGATGACCTCACCCTGCGCAGCGCCGCCGAAGACGCCTTGCTGCACCTGCAACGGCCCGAAGCGCGCAATGCCCTCTGCCTGGCTTTTGTGAATGACAATGATCCCACCGCCGCAAGGCTGGCCCAAAAAGCCGGCTATCTCCCCAT
>JAIWNK010000064.1 GCA_020216845.1 Anaerolinea sp.
CAAAGCGCAAGACCAGGCCGCCTATCTCTTGCTCACTGGCCAATGGCAAGCCCTGGCCGAACTGGACTTTGACCAACGCCTGAACCGCACCACCTACCAAACCGCCACACCGGAATTGCGTCAGCGCATGGCGCGGGCGGTGCAACAATCAGGGCGCCCTGAACTGCTCACCATCCTGACCAGCTTTGCCGCAGCGGAACCCGAGCGGATGAGCCGTAACGAAGCCGACATTCTGGTCGAAAGCCTGCGCAGCCTGGGCGATTGGCCGCGCCTTTGGCAGGTTGCCCGTCAACTGCCCCTTGAACAAGCCATGCGCAGCGTGCGCATTTTGGCCGAGCAAGCCTGGCAACCAGAAGATGGATTGCAACAAGCCCTCTACGCACAATTGCGTCAACACTGTCAGGTTGCGCCATCCGATCTGAACATGCAAACCCTCGTGACTGCCTTCCCTGCCGCGATGCCGCGGGCGTTGATGCGCGTCTCGGGGCGCATTAACGAAATTTCCTTTGCCCCCAACCGCCCCATCCTGGCACTTGCCAGCAGCGCTGGCAAAGTGGTGCTCTGGAATTTTCAACAGGCCCGCATTGAGCAAGTGCAACGCGGTTTTGATTACTCCATTCACCTGCTTGCCCACACGCCGAATGGCCGCCTGCTATGCGCAGAACGCACGAGCAATGCGCTCTACGAGCTCTTCACCGACGGACGACCGCCCCGCCCAATCTTAAAGAGCAGCAGCGGCATCACCAACTTGCTCATCCTCGATTCGCAAACCTGCTTGTGCACCTATCGCAATGGCACCGTCAGAATCATCCCGTTGGATGCCCCCTCAACGGGGAATATTGCCCGTTACCCCGAATGGTTGTGGGCGCGTGGTGCCTGCCTATCCCCCAATCACCAATCTGCCGTCCTGCTCAGTCATCATCTTGTTTTTGTCAATCTGCAAACCCTCGAATATTCCTTGCTGTTCAACAGCAATAGCAATCAATCCAAAATCAACCGCAGCGTGGCGCGCTGCGCTTGTTTCACCCCCGAAGGCGGCCTCATCCTCGGCCAACACAATGGCCAAATGATCGAATATTCCACCTTCAACAACACAAGCCAAAACAGCCGTCACCTTGTCACAGAATACAATGCCCGCGCCGAAGCAGTGACGTTTCTACCCGACACCGATTTGCTGCTCTGCGCCTGGAACGATGGGCAAATGCAATTGCTGCATTGGCCACAAAACACGCTCTTTTCCAACCTATCCGCCCCCAACGGCTCGCTGCTCTCGCTACAGATTTCCCCCGATGGCAGCTTCCTGGCCTGCGGGGCGTTGAATCACTTTAGCCTGTGGGACCTGCGCACGCTCACCCTGCCAGAAATGATTGTCAAACCCATTGCCAGCCTGACCCCCAAACAACTTGCCGCCCTCAACGAATTGTTGCCGCTAATGGAGAACACCATCTCACCCGAGTCTCAAGCACCTTTGCGCTTCCTCTACGCCGCCTTAGAAGAACGTTTTCGTTACGAAATCAGCATCGAGGAATTACCCGGCATCCAACCCGGAGAATTTGATATCATGATTGACGAAGACAATTGAGGTGACCCATGTTCGATTGGCTGAAAAAACAACCCGCCGAAGAACCGGCTGCCGACCCCAAAAACGAATTACAAGCCCTGCGGCTGGAACTGGCCGAAAGTCAACGTCGCATTGAGCAGCTCAACAGCGCCCTGCAAACCGCCCAACTGCAAACCGAAGAACTTGCCAGCCAAAAAAGCGCCGCCACACTCGAAGCGCTTTTTCGCCAATCGGCCAGCGCCATCAGCCAACTGCGCACCCAGGCCTATCTATACCATCAGCAAGGGCGCTCCCTGTCCGTCGAAGATGTGTTGCGCGTCGCCGAACGCCTGATTCACGCCCTGGAAGCTGCCGGCCTCAAACCAGAAGGCGAGCCAGGCCAAACCGAGCCCTACGACCCGGCCCGCCATACCCCCCTTGACCCCACCCGCCCGCCAACACCTGGTCAGCCCGTCCTCATCCGTTTGCCAGGAAGTTCATATCAGGGTAAAATACTTCATAAGGCTGGCGTCGAGCTACCCTAAGACCCCAAACATCACGCCGCCATAAAGGAATGACCCCATGCCAGGACGTTTGGCTATTGATTTTGGCACTTCCAACACCTTGTTCGCCGTATGGGATGAGAATGCTCACGCGGGACGGCTGTTACACATTCCCGGCTATGCCAACTTCACCCGCCAGGGCAACGAGCAGATTTCCATCATTCCATCCCTCATTCACTACACCGCCGATAACCGCCGTTGGGTCGGCCAACAAGTGCTAGACCAAAACCTGTATGCCTCACCGCAGACCTTTCGCTGGATGAAGCGCTACATCAGCAACCGCAGCCCCATTCGCCAACGCATCAACGGACGAGACATCTCCCCCTTCGATGCCGGAGGAGACTTCCTCAAAACCTTGCTAGTGTTTGCCGCCGAACAGATTGGCCTGCAAGCCGGTGAAGAAGTTGCCTTTTGCACGCCGGTTGAAGCCTACGAGCATTACGAAAACTGGCTCATCAACGTCGCCGAATCCGCTGGCATTGCCCGCTTTCGCCTGATTGACGAACCCTCTGCCGCCGCGCTGGGCTACGGCGCCCATCTTAAGCCTGGCAACGCCGCCCTGCTGTTCGATTTTGGCGGCGGCACCATGCATGCCGCCATTGTATTGATGGAACAAGACCCGCTCGCCGCCAACGGTCAACGGTGTCGCATCCTCGGCAAAGCCGGGCGCGAAATTGGCGGCAGCACACTTGACCAATGGCTCTATCAAGAGGTATTGCGCCGCAACAACCGCAGTGAAAGCGACCCCGACTTGTTGCGGCTGAGCAACGCCATGCTGATTGAATGTGAACGCGCCAAAGAACAACTCTCCTTCGAGGAACGCGCCGAAGTATCGGCCATTCACCCCGAAACCGGCGTCGTGCTCGATGCAAGCTTCAGCCGGGCCGAATTTGAAGAGCTGCTCGACCAACACGGCCTCTACACCACCCTGCACCAAACCATCCGCGCGGCCCTCAATGCTGCCCACGAACGCGGCTACACCGAAGACCAACTGCAAGCCATCTTCATGGTCGGCGGCAGCAGCCAAATTCCCTCCATTCAACGCACCATCCAACAAATGTTTGGGCGCGAGCGTGTCTATCAGGGCCGCCCGCTCGATGCGGTCGTGCTTGGAGCAGCAGCCTTTGCCGCCGGTGCTTCGTTCTTCGATCACATTCAGCATGATTATGCCATTCGGTATGTTTCGGCCAACAATCAGTACGAATATCGCGTGTTGGTGCCGCGCGGCACGCCCTATCCCAGCGAAAAAGCCCTCGCCACCCTCAAGATCAAGGCCACCTTTGACGGACAGCAACAACTAGGCCTGGCAATTTTCGAAATGGGCCAAAGTCGCCCTGCCAACGCAACCCCCATGCAAGAATTGGTCTTTGACCCCAACGGAGTTGCGCGCCTCGTCCCGCTCACCGCAAGCGAAATGGAAGAACGCAGCCTGTTCTGGATGAATGAAAACAACCCAACCTTCCTCACCCCCGAAACACCGCCCAAGCGCGGTGAGGCCTGTTTCCAGGTTGAGTTCCGGGTAGATGCCAGCAAGCGGTTAACCATCACCGTTCACGACCTGCGCAGCGGCAAATGCACTCACCGCGACTACCCAGTCGTCAAGCTTACTTGATTCAGCCCCCGAAAGGAGCGCCCATGTCCCATATTTCTGTCATTCGCACCCAAATCGTTGAACGCGATTGCCTGCTCAAAGCGCTCGATGACCTTGGCTATCGCTATGAGACTGGCAATTTGAAGCTAAAAGGCTATGGCGGACAACAAACCGACGTTGAAATTCTCATCCGCCGCCCACTCAGCGCCGATATTGGCCTGCGCCGCAACAACAACAGCTACGAAATTGTCGCCGATTGGTTTAGCGTCTTGGGCATCAAACGTGAAGAATTCACCCAACAGCTGTTGCAGCGCTACGCCTATCACACTGCCCGCACCCGCCTGGAAGAGCAAGGCTTTACCCTAATTGAAGAAACGCAAGAAAAAGGGCAAATCCGCCTGCTGCTGCGCCGCGCCGCCTGAAAGAAGGGAGAAAACCCGATGGAACTGCAAGAAATCGAAGTCACCATTGACAAAAATGGCAAAGTACAAATCCACGTCCATGGCGTCTCGGGCACAGCCTGCCTGGAATTGACCCGCGCCCTGGAAGAAGCCCTGGGCGGCGAGGTGGAATTGCGTCAAATGACCGCCGAAGCGCAACAAATGGATAACCCGCTCGACCTGACGCAACGCCTCAATCAGGGATGAACCCTGCCACTGCGCTGCGCCTGCACCACTTTGAGCCGCTCAGCCTGGCCAACGGGCCTGGCCGTCGTGCCGTGCTGTGGTTGCAAGGCTGCACGCTGGCCTGCCCGGGCTGTTTTAACCCCCAAACCCACCCGCTGGAAGGCGGACAGCAAATCGCCATCACCGACCTGCTGCAAGAGCTGCTGCTTTTGCGCCCCACCCTGGATGGCTTGACCATCAGCGGCGGTGAGCCCTTGCTGCAACTGCCCGCCCTGACCAACCTGCTGCAAGCCCTCCATCGCCAAACACCCCTCTCCGTGTTGCTGTTTAGCGGCTTCACCTGGACGCAAATTCAGGCCATGCCCGGCAGTCCGGCCCTCCTGGCCGAAATAGATGTGCTGCTTGCTGGGCCCTATCAGGCCAAGCAGCGTCTGGCACATGGCCTGCTTGGCTCCGCCAATAAAACCGTACACTTGCTCAGCTCGCGTTATCAGCTGACAGACTTGCAAGCCACCCCACCTGCTGAAGTGTGCATTGACGAAACCGGGCAGATTGTGCTCAGCGGTATTGACCCGCTCACCTGGAATGACCATGAGCTTTGACGAAGCCGACCATCAACACCTGCTCCGCCTGCTGCAAAATCGGGCGACACTGAACGAGCTGCCACCTGCCCTCGCCCAGCAATTGCTGCTGTATGGAGCAATTACCCTGTTGGAAGAAGAGGCCAGCCCTCAAGCCATTCAGGCGCTGAGCAGCTGCGTGCTCAACACCCCCTCGGCAAACATCCAACAACGCGCCCTGAACGCCTTGCTCAACCTGGCCCGCAAACATCCCCAGGCCACGCAGGCCCTCTATTTCATGGCGCTTGACCTGGACCGCCCCGAAGTGCGCAAAGCCCTGGCCTCCCGTCCTCATCTGCCTGCCCCCACCCCACAGCAAGAGGCCGCCCTGACCCTGCTGCAAGAACGCAGCAAACCGTTTCCCACAGACAAAATTCAGACCCTGACCGAATATTTCCTCGCCAGCCAACCGGCCATCCGACAACGCCTGCTACAAGCAGCAACCACCCGACTGCCCAACTGGCACATCCTGGCCCGCGCTCTGGATGAACAAAGTCCGCAAGCCTATCAACAGCTGCTGCAAGCCTACCCACACTTTGACGAAAGTCAACGCGCCCTGGTGCGAAACAACCTGCTGAGCGCATTTGCTCAGGGGCAACAACTGGCCGCAGATGCCCTGTGTGAACTCTTCTTGCAATACGAAGACGCCACCGCAGGGGCACTGGCCCAACAGGCCAACTGCGCCCCGCGCGACCCCATCCGTCGAGCGCTGTTTTTCTTCCTCAGCCAGCAATGGCAGGCCTATCAGCAGCTCGATTTTAGCCATACTCTGCTCAACAATGCCTATGAGCAAGCCGCCAAACCCCTGCGTCAGCGCATCCTCACCCTCAGCCGCTATTCAGGGCAAGTTGATTGGCTGCAAACCCGCCCCGGCAACACCCGGCAGCGCCTGTTGCGCGACCTGAGCGATGCCGACTGGCAAACCGCCCTTGAGCGATTAAGCCAACGCAACGATTGGTCAGCCCTATGGCAATTGGCGCTTGCCGCCCCACCGCTATGGGGTGTCAGAATTCTATTGCGCCTGTCCGAAACCAGCTGGCAACCACCCACAACCGCAGAACAAGACCTGTTCACCACCCTCTTACACCACTGCCAGGCCATTCAATCAAGCACGCCGCAACCACAGCGCCTCAAAACACTACAAAGCGCTGTTGATAGCATCACCTGTCTGACACTCAGCCCCGGCGGACGGCTGTTGATAGCCGGTTCAACCGACCACACCCTGCAACGCTGGCAAATGCCCCAAGGCAAGCCACTGCTTCCGCCCCTCTATGCCCCTGCCGCCGACACGCGCGCCCTGGCCTTCAGCCCCGACGGCCAATTTTTGGTCGCCGCCCTCAACGATCATACCCTGCGCATCTTTCACAGCGATGATGGTCACGTGGTCAAAACCCTATCTGGCCATCATGGCATGGTGCGCGGTCTCGCCATCACCCCGGACAATCGCACCCTGTTCAGTGCCAGCTTCGATGGCTCAATCCGCGCCTGGCGCTTTCCGCTCGGCCCCGAACAACGCAAGCTGGCCGAGATTGAACAAGAATGGTTTGGCCTGGCGCTCAGCGCCGATGGACAATATCTGCTCGCTGGCGGCAGTCAGGGGTTGTTACACGTCTGGAGCTTGCCCGAAGCCACCCCCTTGCACACCCTCTCCATTGGCAGCGCCCCTCTGCTTTGCCTGACGGTCAGCCCGAGTGGACAACTATGCGCCAGCGCCGGACGTTCTGGCGAAATTTTGTTACACAATTTTGTCAGCGGACAACCGCGCGCCCACCTGACATCCACAGCCCCCATCACCGCCTTGTGCATTCACCCCAATGAACAACTCCTGTTCAGCGGCGATCGCCAGGGCAACCTGACGGTTTGGAACATCTCCACCGCCCAACCCCTGGCTGTGTTACCCAATCAGGGGCACCCCATCACCGGGCTGTTGTTAGATCCAAGCGGACAGCAACTGATTGCCAGCATGGCCAACGGCAAAATCACCATCTGGCAACTGGGCAGCCTGCTGCTTGCTCGCCTGCCGATTGAAAACGATCCCCAACGAGCACTCAACGAACAACAAGCACAACTAGAACAGGCAGATCCAAGTGAACGAGATTGGCTAGCCCTGCGCCTGGAACTGCTGCGCTGGAAGGCGCGTTTCGATATTGCCCTGGCTGAACCCCAACCCATTCAGCTCTCCGACTTTGACATCGCAATCGAGTAAAAACACATGAAAACCCTAAACCTGATCGAGAAACGCATCAACCGCGCCCTTGCCCCCACCGACTTGCCGACAACACAACGCCGCAATTACATCAATGTAGAATTGGACGCAATCGGCATCGGCTTATCCAACACTGCGGCCAACTTTCTGCCGGTCTTTCTCACCCGCCTGGGCGCAACCAACTCACAAGTTGGTTGGCTTAGCTCCATGCCCGCCATCACCGGCCTGCTACTTTCCATTCCACTTGGGCGTTTTCTGCAAAACCGACGTTTCATCGTGCCCTGGTTCAGTGCGGCGCGTTTGGGCGTCATCAGCGCCTATGCCCTCACCGGCCTGGTAACCATGCTCTTACCGCCGCAATGGAGCGTGATCGCCATCCTGGCCGTTTGGGCACTTGCCACGCTGCCGCAAACCGTTGTCTCCATCTGTTTTTCAGTGGTGATGAATGCCGTTGCCGGACCTGCCGGACGCTTCGAATTAATGTCACGGCGCTGGTCCATCCTGGGCACCACAACCTTCATCAGCGTTTTGATCATTGGGCAAATTTTGCGCGCCAATGAAATTAATTTTCCGATCAACTACCAAAATGCCTTCATTGCCCTATCAATCGGGGGCCTGATTAGCTTTTACTTTTCCAGTCATATCAAGCTGCCACCTTCCGAAGTGCGCGTTGAGCTGAGTGGCAAAACCTTGCGCGAAAAAGTCGGCGACTATCTACATCTCATTCGCAGTGACCGCCCGTTTATCTCCTTCCTCTACAAACGTTTTGTCTATCTCTCTGGCTTTGCCATGACCGGCCCTCTGCTCCCGCTCTATTTTGTCAAAGACGTGCAAGCCGATGACGGCTGGATTGGCGCCATCACCGGCGCACGAACGTTGGCGCTGGTCATTGGCTATTGGCTCTGGACGCGCCAATCGCGCCAACACGGCAACCGCCGCGTGCTGCTCTGGACTACGGCTGGGCTGGGCCTCTACCCCATTCTGGTTGCGCTAACCCATCAACCCTGGCAAATTGTCATCTACGCGGGTCTGGCAGGCATCTTCCAGGCGGGGCTTGACCTGGTCTTCTTCGATGAATTGATGAAAACCGTCCCGCCCGAATACAGCGCCACCTTTGTCTCTTTTGCCCAAAGTGTACAATTCATCCCTTCCATTTTTGCGCCGTTACTTGGCACATTCTTGGGTGACCTGATTGGGCTTGGGCCTGCCTTGATTGTTGCCGGTGTGCTCAGCCTGGCTGGTTTTTTGCTGTTTTTGTTCGACCGCCGTCAATCGGCGCCAACCGCCTCAGCTGCCGGATAAGCCTGACGAAAGACCTGCTCGGTTGCCCGATAGCCATCTGCGATCAGGCTTTTGTTGCGCTCGTCATAATCAATGATGCGCGCCGCATCGTAAAAGCGATTCGGCGCCACAACATGCACATGCACAAAACGATAGCGCGACAACAGCTCATCCCCTTTTTCGCGACCAAGCTGTGCCAGGCGATTGAACGACTCAATCAGCGCCAACCGCTCGCGAAAGCTTGCCAGCAGCATCCAATCCAGCGCATACGTCACCGCCTGACTGAAATCGCGCGGCAGCGGTGGGCTTGCGTCTTCATCCTCGCCCGAAGTCCAGGGCGTCATCAGCACCACCACGACCTCCATCTCATCGTCGGGCGGACGGTCCGCAGCGGCATCCAATGCTGCGCCCAAAGGGGTATTTGAAACCACCGCCCCATCCCAATACAAGGATTTCGTCTCCTCGTCGTGCGTCCAGGGATACACCATCGGAATGCTACAGCTTGCCAAAATGCGCTGCACATTAATGCCCTGCACCACATCACGGCGCGGCTTGCCCGTGCTGCGGCTGCGAATGGTGCGATTACTGAAAATCACCCGTTCGCCGGTTGCAACCCGCGTGGCATTGATCAGCAAAGTCTGTTGGCTATGTTCAATCTTGCCCGGGTCAATCTTCAAGCGCTGCTCCAGTGTGCGGCGCAGCGGCCCGGTATCCAACAGACTGCACCAACGCCCCAAAGCCCAATCCCCCAGCTTGCCCAACCCGGGCAACGCCTCTTGCCACCAATCGGGAATATACGACGTTGCCTCTTGTGCCGACACCTGCCCCAAGGAAGCGCCAATCATCTTCTTCATCACGCGGTTAATCAGCCGACGCGAGAGCCAGCTCATCCCCGGCGGCAGCCCTTCAATATCGCGCTCGCGCACCTGCACCCAAAACTCTTGCAATTCATCGGCGCTGATGCCCTGCACAATTGCCGCCCCGTTGACCGCCCCAATCGAAGTCCCGACGACAATATCCGGCGTCCAGGGCTGCTGATGCTGCGCATCCACCCCCGGCTTTTGCGCCTGCATCAAATAGCGATACACGCCCGCATGAAAAGCTCCCCGTCCCCCGCCGCCCGAAAGCACCAACGCCCGAATCGTTGCCATCTTGCACCTCCATGTGCCATGCCCAAACCAATTGCTAGCTTGATTATACAGAATTCAGGCATGGCATACAAACCCCTTCTGCTCATGCAGCGCATAGCAACTGCGCAAAAGCTCAGGTCACCAGCTCTGGCGGCAAAAAGTTGACCCGATTCTGATAGACAAAGTCGATCCATTCCTCATTGAAATCGATCCGCGTGATGGCAACGTTGTTGAAAACAAACCAGATTCCCTCTGGACCGGGACGCTTGAGCACAATATTGACAAACCAGTTATAAAAGCCGCCATGGCTGAAAAACGCCACGCGGTCATGCGTCCCGCCATGGCGTTGCAACAGCTCGGTCAACACGCGTTGGGCGCGCACCGCACGCTCAGGCCGTTCTTCAAAGGACCGGTTCCACCAGCCCTCCGGCTTCAGCTCATCG
>JAIWNK010000065.1 GCA_020216845.1 Anaerolinea sp.
CGTTTCCAAATTGTCTTCAATGTACTTTTTCGTATCCTCCAGCGGCCACTGCCGGGCTGGGCTGGAGTCGGAAAGGCGCAAATACTCGCTATCCCGACCCCAGCGCACCCATTCGGGCAAATCTTTTTCGAAATCGAACAGAGCCAACCGCACCAGAGCACCTTGCAACCGTTCAGCGTTCATGCGGTCACCTCCACCCGAGAGGCCTGCCATTCGGGACGAAGCAGCCCATACATCAACACATCCCACAACCGCCCGGCATAAAAATCTGCCAAACGCCGTCGCCCCTCCAGGGTGAAACCGCCCTGCTCAACATACAATGTCTGCGCAGTGCGGTCGTGTTCCGGCACCCAGGCCTGCAAACGATAGAGGTTCAATTCATCAAACGCATAGCGCAGCGCCAGCATCAACAGTTCCGCTTCGTAGCAGCGTTGCTGCGCATCGCCAATTGCCATTTGCAAATGCGCCACACCATTGGCCCATTCAATGCCATCCAGCCGCCAAAAGCCGACCAAACGGTCATCTGCTCGCCGGCGCACCGCAAAATGCACCAATTCATTCTTCTCTTGCCCTTTTTGCAGCGTCTGATAGTAGCGCTTCATCTCAAACATCGTCCGTGGACGCGCGAGCGAACGGTCTATGTGCCGGGCGTAATTCAAATCATACGTCCAAAGTGATTCAATCGGCGCATCTTTATCAACATCCACACTGCTCAGGCGCAGGTGTTCACTTTCAAACAGACTTGTTTCGATCATTTCAATCCTCGGTTTCTTCTTCGTTGACGAGTTTCTTACCCGTTAATTCCAGGAAGACATCTTCCAGCGTTGGTTCATGACTATCAGACATCTTCACCATGCTCTTCAGGCCAGCCGGCGTATCCAACGCCCGCACGCACCCACCTTCCAGGATGGCAATCCGGTCACACAACGTCTCGGCCTCCATCATGTCATGCGTCGTGAGCAGGATGGTCGTGCCATGTTGCTGACGCAGTTCCTGCACCACCGCCTGCACCTCGCGCTTCGAACGCGGGTCAAGGCCAGTCGTCGGCTCATCCAACAACAACAAACGCGGATGCGAAAGCAGCGCTCGCGCAATGGCAACTTTCTGTTGCATCCCGCGCGACATTTCCTCCATCGGATGATAGATGGCACGCTTTTCCAGGCCCAAACGCAGCAAAATCTCCAGCACCTGCTTTTGAATTTCGCCGCCTTGCAAGCCATACAGCCGCGCCCCATACAACAGGTTTTCCATCGGCGAAAGCTTCTTGAAAAAGCTCGCCTCGACCGAAACCCGGTTGATCAGCCGCTGCACTTGCATGGACTGCTGCACCACATCCAGCCCAAAGACCTGCACATTGCCACCATCCGGCAGCAACAAGGTGGAGATGAGCCGAATCAGGGTGGATTTTCCGCCGCCATTCGGGCCAAGCACACCAAAGATTTCTCCCTGATGCACTTCAAACGAAACATGATTGACTGCAATCACGCCGCCATTGCCGTTTCCATTGCCATTGCCGTTCCCATTACTGTGCAGCATCCGCCTCCAGAATGGCTGAGCAGTCTTGCCGAACTTCTTATATACATCTTGCACAACGATAGCTTCCATTTTTCTCTCTTCCTTTCAAACATCAAAAAAAAGACCACGGGCCTGGAGGCCCATGGTCTTTGAAAAAAGACTTCGCAAAAAAAAACCACGGGCCTAAAGAGCATGCCCGTGGTCTCAATCAGCGTTCTTGCTGTCTTACCTGGAAACAGGCACACTCCGACAAGGAATCATTGCACCGCCGCTATCAGACTGGCGGAAGATGCACGTGTAGGAGAAGACAGTTACATCGCTCATCATACAAAACCTTTCTCTAAAATCGAACAGGTGCAGTTTAGCACAGGCTTTTGAAACTTGTCAAGAGCAAAAGAATTTTTTAAGGTAAATTGCTCATCCACTGCCACAAGACGGGTATAATTGACCTGTGCTCGAAACGCTTTCCCCTGCCCAACAAACTGCCTTTGCCCGCTATGCCGATGAGCTGCTGGCCTGGAATGAACACACCAATCTGACCGCCATCCGCAACCGGGAAGAGATCTATCGCAAACACTTTGAAGACTCGCTCACCTGCATTCAGGCCTGGGGCGAGCAACCGCCGCACCGTCTGATTGATATTGGTGCCGGAGCTGGCTTTCCTGGCCTGCCGCTCAAGATTGTTTACCCCGCCATGCAGCTCACCCTGGTTGAATCCGTCGCCAAGAAAACTGCCTTTTGTCAACACATCGTCACCCTGTTGGGTCTAGAAGGGGTGACGATTCTGGCCGAACGCGCCGAAACGCTTGCTCAGCAGCCACAACACCGCGAGCAATATGACTGGGCAGTAGCCCGAGCGGTTGCCAGTTTGCCCATATTGGCCGAATACCTGCTGCCATTTGTCCGCCTGGGCGGGCACATGCTTGCACAAAAGGGCACCCTGGCACAAACACAGGTTGAACTACGGGCAGCAGAAAACGCCATTCACACCCTGGGCGGCAATCTGCGCACGGTTTTGCCCGTCCAGGCTGCCGGGCTGGAAGAAGAGCGCTGCCTGGTGATCATCCGCAAAGCCGCCCCAACCCCGGCGCGTTACCCGCGCCGCCCCGGCATGCCAACCAAAAAGCCACTCTAGTCGCCTGCTGTCACACAGCCGTTCTGCACCCACCACACCGTGCAATTGTCTACAAATTCCTGCGGAAAGAGCTTGAGGTCGGTCGTCGTCATCAACACCTGTTGCACCTCGTCCTGACTTTCCAGCAAGTCGGCGCGGCGTTGCACATCCAGTTCGGCCAGGGTTTCATCCAATAACAACACCGGCCATTCGCCCGTTTTCTCATGCATCCAGGCCGCCTCGGCCAGCTTGGCCGAAAGCAATGCCGTGCGCACCTGCCCGCGCGAGCCAAAATCGCCCAAATCCAAACCATTGCTCCAAAAGCGCAGCTCATCGCGGTGCGGGCCAATCGTTGTCACCCCGCGCCCAATCTCTTCATTGCGCAAAGCCAGTAACCGTTCAACAAACCCTCGGCGCAACTGCTCATAGGTGAACCCCAAGCGTTGCACCGGGGTTTGAATGGCCAGCTTGTATTGCCCCTCCGGTTGCGGCAATGGGTCGTAGGCCGGCTGATAGATCCAACGCAGCACTTCCTGATTGCGCGTCAGGCGCAGATGGATGCGCGCCGCCAAACGCTCCATTTCTTGCACAGCGTTCATCCGCGCCAGCAAAATCGTTGCCCCATGCTGCGCCAGCAACCCATCCCAATAGTCCAGTTGTTCCACCGCACCGCCGCGCTCAGACAGCAGTTTCAGCAAGGCATTGCGCTGCTGCAACGCCTGTTGATAACTACTCAGTGCTTCCGCATAGCCCGGCACCACCTGCGAAAGTGCCAGGTTGAGGTAACGCCGGCGTTCCTCCGGCCCACCTTCAATGATTTGCATCATCTGTGGCAGAAACAAAACCGCCAGAAAATTCCCCACCGCCTGACCAACAGTGCGCTTGACCCCATCCACCAATACTTCTTTACGCAAACGGCGCCCAGTGGGCCCCACCGAATCGAGAATCACGCGCACCTCCAAACGGTGCATTCGCCCGCTGCGCCAATACTCCGCCACAATGCGCGCCACCGAAAGCGCATCCTGAGCAGCCAACAAATTGATCAATTGTCGGTCGCTGTTGGCATGGAAAGAACTGAAGGTTGCCAGGTAAAAAACCGCCTCCAGCAAGCTGGTCTTGCCCTGGGCATTATCTCCCACTACAAGCACAACCCCAGGAGGGTTGGGTAAGGCCATATCCAAACGGCTGAAGGCGCGAAAATTGGTTAGAGAAAGGTGCGTCAGATGCATGAGCGTCAGTCGCGCGGGACGGGGTCACCCTCTTTCGGCTTCCAAACGCGCGTGGCCCGGTCGGTAAAGATGACGCCTTCCAAATGATCAATCTCATGCTGGAAAATGCGCGCCAACCAGCCTTGCGCTTTGATCTTGATCGGCTGTCCACGCCGATTTTGACCGCGCACCACCACTTCGGTAAAGCGATCCACTTCGCCCACCAGGCCCGGCACAGACAGGCAGCCTTCTACCCCCAAGACGGTTTCTTCGCTTGTTTGCACAATCTCAGGGTTCACCACCACATACAGGCGCGGCTCTGCGTCTTCGTTCTCTTCATCCTCAGCATACTCAATCACAATCAGGCGCTGCGGAACGCCAATTTGCGGCGCGGCCAGACCAACGCCCGGCGCCTCGCGCATCGTTTCGATCATATCATCAATCAAGACGTTCAAGTCTTTGTCAAATTCCGTCACTTTGTGCGCCTTGCGCCGCAACACAGGCGCCGGCACGGTAACGATTTCACGAAGGGTCATAGATACTCCAAGAATCAGGCTACCCCTATTTTACCGCACAACACGCCCTTTTGCACATGCTTGTTCAGCCTTGCGGTGCAGCAGGCGGCAACGGCCCCTCATAACGCCGCCGATACTCGTCATAGGCCTGAATCCATTCCACAATTCGTTCCTGTTCCTGTTCCGCCTGCCGCTTTTCCTTGAGGAATTTCTTCTCCAAAAAACGTTCGAAAATCTCTCGTTGCACCGAGGCTGGTGAAGGAACATCGTCAAACGTCAACGTATCATTGCCAACGCGAATGATCACCGTGCCAAAATCAAACAACAACGCCCAAAAATTAGGCCGGGTAAAATCAATCGTCTGAATGTTCTCAATCGGCGACGAACGCCGCACTTCTTTGCCAAGCGGCTTTTTATACACATCCACCAATTCGTTTTCGGTGATGAGGTATTGATCATTGCGCCAATCCCAAATATTCCATGCCGCAAAGCCTATCCCCACCAAGCTGACCAAAAACAAGAAAGCGATCAGGAAAATGACACCTGCAAAGCGCCAGGCAAAAAGCCCCCAAAGAATCAGGCCCCATAACACCAACACGCCCAAAACATACAGCCCAGCCCGCTTGATGAGGATGAACGCGTGGGTGCGATAAATGATCAAGCGCCCTTTCTGTTCGCGCACATTCAACAAACGACTGAGCGTCGTCTGAAACCACCCCGGACGCACCTGCGCCGGCACGATTTTCTCTTCTTCCTCTTCTTGTGCAGGCGCTGCCGGCAACTTCTGCAACCGCTGTGCGATGGCCTCGTTCAATGTACGCTTACGCACCCGCTGACTGCGTGCCATCGCCTGCTGACGCTGCTCATCCAAAATCATCTTAACTTCACGCACCGCGGCAATGCGCTTCATCGGCAACATGCCCGTATATGTGCGCACCAACAAATTGCCAAACCCCAACCATCGCCCCCAAAAGTCGGTCTGAATATCTTCTGAAACAATTGCATCCAGCGGCGTTTCGCGCTGACTATCATAAAACAACACCACCCGTTCCTGATAAACCGCCCGCCGATTGGTGATAATCATCAACTTATTTGCCCAATTCAGGCGTTCCCACCAAACCCAAATCACCCCCGCCAAAAAAACAAGCCCAGCCAGCACCAACAAGAAAACCAGGCCCTTGGCAAGAAGAACAAGGTACGTCACCCAAAGCCCCAAGCCGACCATCAAAAGAATCAACCCGGGCAACAACCGCAGCCAAAGAAAAAGAGGGTGCTGCCGCCCCAGATAATGCACCGTCTCGCGCGGGGTGCGCCACAACAACGGTTGACGCAACAGCAAGTTATAACTATGAAACGCCACCACGAAACTATCTTCCAGCATCGGAAACCGATACAGCAAATCGCGATATTTCTTGTAGCTGAGAATGGCAACCGTCACCGCCGTGCGCGCCTGCGCCGTCACCTGATGCACACGATAGGGCCGGAGCGTATCCTGCCCAAAATAATCTTCCGCATCGCAAATCGCAATCTCTTCCTGCTGAGCTGGCAACTTACGCCATAAGCGCACCTTACCCGATAGCAAAAAGCAAAACGCGTCGGCACTTTCTTTTTCCTTAAAAATAAACTGACCTTCCGCAAACGTTTGCACGCTGAACAAATCAGCCACATCTGCCACTTGTGCATCGCTCAGGCGCTTAAAGATGTGACTGCCGCGCAACACCGCCACCAAATCCAAAACCTGTTCGGCCATCTCTATAAGTATAATCCAAATCTCATCTTGAATCTGGTAAAATCAGAGCGGAGGTTGCAGTGAAAAATCGAAGCGCATTGCTTCCGTGGGTTTCGCTTTCCTTATTGTTTTTTGCGGTTTTGCTCACCGTTTTCCAACTGGTGCAATATAGCCGCATCCGCGCCAATTTTGCCCCCGGCACGGTCATTGCCGGCGTGCCGGTTGGCGGCTTGAGTCGCATTCAGGCAGCCGACCGCCTCACTCAAGCCTACAACATCCCAATTGAAATGCACATCAATGATGCCATCATCCAAATCAAACCGGCTTCGTTGGGCTTCGAACTGCAACTGGATATCATGCTATCCGCTGCCGAGCAGCAACGCCTTGCGCAGCCTTTTTGGGTCGGCTTTTGGGATTATCTGTGGAACCGCCGTCCGCAAGCAGCCGAAGTGCCGCTCAGCGCCACCATCTCCGAAGAGCGCCTGCGTTCCTACCTGAAAAATGAGATTGCCCCGCGGTACAATCAGCCGCCCATGCCTGCCAGGCCCGTCCCAGGCACAACGGTCTTTGAGCGCGGTCAGCCCGGCATTGAAATTGACATCGAACGCACCGTGCCCATCCTCCGCGATGCCATGCGTTCTCCCAGCAACCGCATCGTCAACCTGACCTATTCACAAACCCAACCGCCGCGCCCGCCCATCCAAAACCTGCAAGTGTTGCTCCAACAAACCATTGATAACGCCGGCTTTGATGGCATCACCGAAGTATATCTGCTTGACCTGCAAAGCCGCCAAGAGCTCAGCTTTGCCTACCGTCAGGGCCAAAACTTGCCCCCGGGCATTGCCTTCACTGCTGCCAGCACCATCAAAATTCCCATCATGGTTTCCAGCTTCCGCCGCATTCCAGAGCCTACCCCGGCCAATGCCAACGAGCTGATCAAGCAAATGATTGAGTTTTCTGAAAACGACCCGGCAGACAAGCTGATGCAAGCCTACATGGACCCAACCCTAGGGCCATTGACTGTCAGCGATGACATGGAAATTCTGGGATTGAAGAACACCTTCTTGGCCGGTTATTTTGCCCCCGGCGCCCCGCTCTTGCGCCGCTTTACCACCCCTGCCAATCAGCGCACAGATGCCTACACCGACCCCGATTTTTACAATCAGACAACACCTGCCGAAATGGGCATGTTGATGGATGACATCTACCAATGCGCCCAAAACGGCGGCGGTTCGTTTGCCGCGGCCTTTCCGGGGCAAATCAGCGAGGCCGAATGCCGCACCATGATTGCCCACCTGACCAACAACCGCATCGGCGTTCTCATTCAGGCCGGTCTGCCCGAAGGCACCCCGCTCGCCCACAAACACGGTTGGATCACCGAACTCGATGGCTACATCCACACTGTCAGTGATGTCGCTATCGTCTATGCCCCATCCGGCAACTACATTCTGGTCATTTACGTCTGGCATCCGACGCAAATTTATTTTGATGAGATCAACAAGTTGTTTGCAGCCATGTCACAGGCTGTGTATAACTACTTCACTGTTGGGCGCTAAAGACTGCTTTGCGCAAACGCGCAACCAATTCCGCCTCGGGCAAGCCCAACAGTTGGCATAGCTCACTGCGCAGTGCCCCCAGGTACACCTGCGCCCGGCCAAGCCGTTCTGCATCCAGGTGATAGCGCAACCGCAACGCCTCAAGGCGTTCTTCCCATTCCACCAAGCGGTTGCCCTCCACCAACTTGTCGCAGAAATACACCAGCTTGTCTTCCCAGCTGTGCGGGGCGCGGTCTGACTGCTCAATGCCAAACAACATATGCCGATCGGCAATCTCAGCCAGTTCCGGCTGCCCTTGGGCGCGCAACCACACAGCAGCACGGCGGCCATGGTCTGCTGCGCCCGGCTCTTCGCCGCGCAGTTTGCACACATCATGCAACAGCCCGCCGCGCTGCGCTAAAACAGGATCCACCTGCACCCCACGCCGCCGCAGTTCCAGCGCCAGCCAATAGGCCACTGCTGCCACCATCTCCACATGCTGCATCACCCCCAACGAACCCTGCTCTTGCACCCAACTGCGGCAAAGCTCCAGGCCCGGCAACAGCGGACGATCCAAAACGCCCGGCAGCTCATCCAAACCACTCAGCTGCGCCGCCTGCACCGGCAACAATGCCGGTGCCGCCTGCCAACTCGGATTCAGCCAAAACGCCTGCCAACCACAGCGCGTTGCCCCAAGCACATCCGCCACAAACTCATCCCCCACCATGCCAATTTCGTCACGTCCCAAGCCCAACACCCGCTCCAAAGCCAAAAAGAAGCCCGGCTGCGGCTTGCGCGCCCCCAATTCATGCACCGTATACACCGCCTCAAAATACTGCCCTAGCCCCACCCGATCCAGAGCAGTGCGCACCTGTGCAGCGCCAGAATCCGCAGCATTGGTTGCCACCACCAATCGAAACCGCCCGGCCAAAGCCTCCAGGGCAGCCTGGGCCCCCGGCATCGCCGCAACCTGCGGCCAATCCACCATTGCCCCGGCATATTGCGGAAAGACCTGCATCAGGGTATTGCCCCAGTCAAATGCCAATGCACGAATCATGTGACACCTCCAAAAGATAGGCGGGATTATAACACCCTAGATGGTATAATTTGTTCTATGAATCCCATGATTGCCCTTGACATTGAGACCACCGGCCTCGATTTTACCCGTGATGCCATCCTTGAAATTGCAGCAGTGCGTTTCAACGGTCGGCGCGTCGAAGATCAGTGGTGCTCATTGATCAACCCCAACCGTCCCATCCCCGGCATGATCACCCAACTGACCGGCATCACCAACGAGATGGTGCGCAACGCTCCGCCGATCAAGGCCGTTCTGCAAGAATTGGCCGATTTCGTCGGCGATTTGCCCATTGTCGGTCACAACGTGCGTTTCGATCTCGGTTTTCTACGCCATCAGGGTTTGTTTGTCAGCAACCAACCCGTAGACACCTACGAACTGGCCGCCATCCTCATGCCCACAGCAAGCCGCTACAACCTGGGCAGCCTGGGGCAGCTGCTCAACATCCTCATCCCCAATTCACACCGTGCCCTGGATGATGCCCGTCTGGCCCACGCTGTGTTCATCGAACTATATGAAAAGGCCCGCCAACTGCCCATCGAACTGCTGGCAGAAATTGTGCGTCAGGGCGCCGACCTGGATTGGGACGGACACTGGGCCTTTCAACAAGTCCTGCGTGAACGATCGCGTCAACCGATTGGCCCGCGCCGCGTTGCTCAAACCGATTATGGCGCATTGTTTGGCACCCCCTGGTTTGATGAACCCCTCACCCCGCGTGACCCGCCACAGCCACTGGACCCCGAAGAGGTAGCCGCCCTGCTTGAATATGGCGGCCCATTTGCGCAATATTTTGAAGGCTATGAATACCGCCCCCAACAGGTGGAGATGCTGCGTCACATCACCCAGGCCTTTTCAGAAGGCTACCACCTGCTGGTCGAAGCCGGCACCGGCACCGGCAAATCATTTGCCTACCTGACGCCCGCCGCACTCTGGGCAGTACAAAATGGGCTGCGCGTCGTCATCACCACCAACACCATTGCCCTGCAAGAGCAGCTCATCAAGAAAGACATTCCCGACCTGGCCGCAGCGCTCAACCTCAATCTGCGCGCAACCGTGCTGAAAGGGCGCAGCAATTACCTCTGCCCGCGCCGCTTCGAAGCCCTGCGACAGCGCGGCCCCCAAAACGCAGAAGAGGCCCGCATTCTTGGCAAGATCCTGGTCTGGCTGCATGAAGGCGGTCAGGGCGACCGCAGCGAAATCAACCTGAATGGCCCGCAAGAACGGCAAATTTGGGCCAGCCTTTCGGCGGATGACGAAGGCTGCAAAGCCGAAGTGTGCATCAGCCGCACCGGCGGCGCCTGTCCATTCT
>JAIWNK010000066.1 GCA_020216845.1 Anaerolinea sp.
ACCGCGCCCATCAGGCTGCCCAAAACGCCCATCTGCTGATCGTCAACCACGCCCTGTTGCTTGCCGATGCAGTCACGGGCAACCGCATCCTGCCCGATTATCAATATCTGATTGTAGACGAGGCCCATCACATCGAAGATGCCTCAACCAACGCCCTCAGCTACCGCATCACCCAACCCGATTTGCAGCGCCTGCTGCGCGAACTCGGCAGCACCTCCAGCGGCATCCTGGGGCGCTTGTTTAGCATCCTGCGCGGCCTGCTGCGCCCCTCCGAACTGGCCGCCCTCGAACAAATCCTCAGCCGCATCACCGATTTGGCCTTCCGCCTCGATTTTGACCTGCAGCAATTCTTCCGCGCCATCGAAGAATTCCTTGCTGCCCAACGCGAGGGCCAACCCCTCGGCAGCTATAGCCAACAAGAGCGCATCTTGCCCTCCACGCGCAATCAGCCCGACTGGATGACCGTTGAATTGCAATGGGAAGCAGCTCACGAAACACTGAAACTGATGCTCAACCCAATCGCCGAACTGCACAAACAATTTGGCGAAGGAGCAGAAGACGAAGAACTACAAGATGTGCTCAACAACCTCGCCACCGTTCAGCGTCAATTGAGCGAAGCCCAAAGCGGCATCACCGCCCTGGTCAGCGAACCCGATCCCAACTTCATTTATTGGGTTGAGATACAGCCCAATGGCGGGCGCGTAGCGATCAACATTGCCCCCTTACATATCGGCCCGCTCATGGAAGAATATCTATGGCACCAAAAAACCAGCGTTATTTTGACCTCCGCCACGCTGACAACCAGCGGAGAATTTGATTACCTGCGCAATCGCCTCAATGCAGATGAAGCCGATGAATTGATGGTCGGCTCGCCGTTTGATTATGAAACCTCTGCACTGCTCTACTTGGTCAACGACATCCCCGAGCCAAGTGACAGCAGTTATCAACGCGCCGTGGAACAGGCCCTCATCCAATTGAGCAAGGCTACACAAGGGCGCATCCTGGCGCTATTCACCTCCTATGCACAGCTCAAGCGCACCTCATCAGCGATTGCGCCTGCCATGGCCGACGCCGGCATTGAAATCTACGAGCAAGGTGAGGGCGCCTCGGCCAACCTGTTGTTGGAAAACTTTCGCAACGCCGAAAAGGCCATCTTGCTTGGCACGCGCGCCTTCTGGGAAGGTGTAGATATTGCCGGTGAAGCCCTTTCGGTTGTGGTGATTGTCAAACTGCCCTTCGATGTCCCTTCCGACCCAATCATTGCTGCCCGTTCAGAAACATTTGACGACCCGTTCAATGAATACAGCATTCCAGAAGCCATCTTGCGCTTTCGACAGGGCTTTGGGCGGCTCATCCGCACCCAATCCGATCGCGGCGTTGTTGTCGTCCTCGACCGACGGCTGCTGACCAAGCGCTATGGACAGCTCTTCCTCGAATCGCTGCCCGAGTGCCGCCGCAAAACCGGCAGTCTGCGCGACCTGCCCGCCACTGCCGCCCGTTGGCTCAATCTCTAGTCCGTTCCAACCTTGCGCAGATACTTGACCATGCGCAGCACATTGCCATCCAGCGCGTCATAGCGGTAAGTCACCTCATCCATCACCCGCCGGATGAAATAAATTCCCAACCCACCCACAGTGCGCTTATCCAGCGGGCAGGTCACATCCGGCTCGGCTTGCAGCAAAGGGTTGAACGGTCGGCCATAGTCCAGCAACTCCACCGCAAACAGCCCCTCTTCCACGTGACAGCGAATGCGCACCATGCCCTCCTGCCCTTTCGGGTAGGCATAGGAAACCACATTCGTCACCGCTTCATCTACTGCCAGGCGCACCTCAAAAAGCTGTCGCTCGTCCAACCCCAATTCGCGTCCACGCTCAGTAATGAAATCCAAAACCTGCGTTAACGCCTGAATCCGATTGGGGAAAGACAATTCAGAGTCCATAAGAATAGTCTGATTTTACCAGGAATTGCCCCAAAATCGAGCATCACAAAAACCAGAATCGTCTTATAATTAGAAAAGATCGTTGAAAAGGACTCTTTTTATGGTGGACGAAAATCAATTGAAAGAGATTTTGAGCAAGGCCTTCCCTGGTATTCTGGAGAGCGAGATTAACGAGCTCATCCAGTCCGGTCGCGTGCAATACTTTGAACCTGGCTGCGTGTTGTGCCAGGAAGGAGCGCTTGAATCCACTTTTTATGTCATCCTGGAAGGAAACGTTGAAGTCACCAAAAGCATCAACCAATCCGAAGAGCGCTTTCTAACCAATCTCTCCGCCGGAGATTTCTTCGGCGAGATGGCCATCATCCACAACGCCCCGCGCGCCGCCACCATCACCACCCTGACCAAAACCAAGGTGCTCGAAATCCCGCGCGAGGGCTTTGCCTCCATGCTGGAACGTTCCAGCAGCATGTCCATGGCAATCGTGCGCGAAATCAGCCGCCGGTTGCGTGAAAACGATGAAATGGCCATCGAAGACTTTCGCCAAAAAGCCGGGCAACTGGCCGAAGCGTATCAGCAACTCGCCGAACAAGACTACGCCCGCCGCATCTTCCTCACCACCATCGCCCATGAGCTGCGCACGCCATTGATGGCAGCCAATGGCTACCTGCACCTGATTCGCAGCGGTGCCCTACAAGGAGAAGCGCTCAAAAGCGCCCTCGATACCATCGGTCGCAACCTGCTCGAAATCACCAGCCTGACCAACGACATCCTCTTCTTGCAAGAGATGGAGTTGATTCTGCCCGAATTTGAACTAACCGACGTAGGCGCAGTTGCACACGAAGCCGTCAAGAGCTTGCAAGAACGGGCCACCCAAAACAACGTCAAACTGCACATCAACATTCAACCCGACCTGCCACGCATCCAGGCTGACGCAAAAAGCCTTGGCCGCGCCATTAGTGCCATTCTGGATAACGCCATCAAGTTTAGCCCAGATGGCGGCGATGTGCACCTGACCATTGGCAGCGACCAAAGCCAGGTATGGATCATCATTCAAGATCACGGCGTTGGCATTCCGTCACAATACCTGCCGCGCATTTTTGAACGCTTCTTCCACCTTGATGAGGTAAACGGACGGATGTTCCGCGGCGCAGGCTTAGGGCTTTCGATTGCCCGACAGGTGATTGAACAGCACAAGGGCCGCATCACCGTAGATAGCGAAGTGGGGCAAGGCAGCACCTTCATCGTGCGCCTGCGCCGCTAAACGGTTCAACCGATCGTCAAGACCACAATCCCCGCCATCGTCAGCAACATGCCGATGGCGGTTTTGAGTGTCAGCGGCTCCCCGCCGAAGATCAGCCCCATCAACGCCCCAAACAACGGCGAAGTGAAAGCAATTGGCATGACGCGGTTCAAGGGAGCGCCCTTGATCGCCGTATAAAAGCACAACATGCCCACCGCCCCAGCGACAACCCCGCCGCCAATAATCATATAGAGCAACGCCTTGGGCCCGGCCTGCGGCAAGGTCTTCCACTGCGGATAGCTAGCCACGCCCAGAATCAACAAAGCCACCGCCGTGCGAACCGTGATGCCCATCGTCGGCGAAAGGTTGCCCAAATGTAACCCTTTCTTCTCAAAATACCCACCCACTCCCCAGGCAATGGCAGTCAACAAAGCGAACAGTTGCGGTTTCATATGCTCCTCCAATTCAAAAATAATTTTGCAAATACACTTGTTCAGGGCAAAAGACACCCAAAGGCAAATTCTATCAGAAACAGGCAAAGCCTGCCCCAAATCATCCTTTTTTCGTGAAAATGTACCAAAATCACTTGCAAAAGTAGCTTTTTTGATTTATACTGTGTATAAAAGTGGTTAAAAGTGGTTAAAAGTGGAGCGCCGGAGCCTATCCGGCGTTTCGCCTATCTTGGAGAAACAGAACAAATGTTCCTTGGACAGTACGAGCTCACGATTGATGAAAAAGGTCGCATGACGATCCCCGCCCGCTTCCGCGAGATGCTGGAGGACGGCGCTTACATCATGCTCGGCCTCGACCAAAATCTAATGGTCATGACCGCCTCGTACTACGAACAGAAAGCCGAAAAAGCCAACGAACAATCCATCACCAATGAAGACGCCCGCATGCTCAAACGGCTGCTCTTTTCAACCGCCAGCCGGGTGGAGTTTGACAAAGCCGGGCGCATTCTCATTCCCCAATTCCTGCGCTCTTTGGCTAACCTGCAAAGTTCCGCCATGGTTGTTGGCGTAGGAGAGCTGTTTGAAATCTGGGTGCCCGAACGGTGGGCCGAGCAGCTGCGCCAACTCCAAGACGCTGAGAACCTTGCCAGGCGCTTTGCCGCTCTTAACATCTAATCATGAGCCACACCAGCCAGACACCGCCGCATCTTTCTGTTCTTTACCAAGAAATTATACTCGCTTTAAGGCCAAAAAGCCCAGGAAAATATGTGGATGCAACCGTGGGCGCCGGCGGACACGCCGAAGGAATTCTGAAGGCCAGCGCACCCGATGGGCAGCTAATTGGCTTCGATCTCGACCCGCAGGCGCTGGCACTGGCAAGCCAGCGCCTGTCCTCATTTACTGGACGCTACACCTTGCTCCAGGCTTCCTATACCACCCTGCAAAGCAGCCTTCAGGCACACGGTTGGTCGGCAGTAGACGGCATCTTGCTGGATTTGGGCGTTTCTTCCATGGAGCTCGACACACCTGAGCGCGGCTTTTCCTTCCTCAACGATGGCCCGCTCGACATGCGCTTCTCGCCCACCGCTCCCACCACCGCCGCCGACCTGGTCAACCACCTGACCGAATCTGAACTGGCTGACTTGCTTTGGCGCTATGGTGAAGAGCAGCAATCCCGCCGCATTGCCCGCGCCATTGTCAACGCCCGCCCCCTCGTCTCCACCCGCCAACTCGCCGACCTCATCCGCAGTCTCTTCCCTGGCCCATCCCGGCTTCACCCGGCCACGCGCACCTTTCAGGCGCTGCGCATCGCCGTGAACAACGAACTCGATGGGCTGCAAGCAACCCTGCCCCAGGCAGTTGAACTGCTTGCCCCCGCTGGACGTTTGGCCATCATCTCCTTCCACTCCCTGGAAGATCGTATCGTCAAGCAGTTCCTGCGCCGCGAGGCCAGCAACTGCATCTGTCCGCCCGAACAACCGGTTTGCACCTGCAACCATCGGGCCACCCTTCAAATCATCACCAAGCACGCCATCATCCCCTCCGCCGCCGAGATTTCACAAAACCCCCGTTCCCGCAGCGCAAAATTGCGCATCGCCGAAAAGCTGACGGCATAAATCTTGCACAGAGAAAAGAACCATGAGCGAACGTTGGATCAACGCCTACCGACAAGCCCCCTGGAGAACCCAATTGCAATGGATTGGGATCTTTCTGTTGGCATTGATTGGGGTGATTCTGACCGCCGGGCTGTATCTCAACATCACTGCCCAGGCAGCTGCCGCCGGAGTGGAAATTCAAATCATGGAAGACGAACGCGAAACCTTGCAACGCCAAATCTCCGATCAACGCACCCGCCTGGCCCACCTGACTTCGGCAGCAGTGATGGAAAAACGCGCCCTGGAGCTTGGCTACGAACGAGCGGATGTTGAAAATGCGGTCTATGTCGTCGTGCCAGGGTACACCGGCCGTCAGCTTGCCCCGCTGGCCCTGCCCGCCAACAGCATCAATCAAGAACAACCGCTTGTCTTGCCAGCCTATCGTCAATCTCTGTGGGAATGGCTCTTTCAGGCAACGCTGCGCCTCCAAAACAATCGTCCTCAGCGAGGATTGCCATGAACTTCTTCAAGATTACCCGCATCCACACAGCCGGTTTTCTCTTTGCAATGATGGCATTGCTCATCATCCTGCAATTGCTGCGCATTCAAACCAATGTCAACGCCCAGGTGCTGAGGGAAGAAGCTCAAGCCCGCTATGGCTACGAACGCCGCCGCATCATCCCCGAACGCGGCGCCATTTATGACCGTTGGGGGCACCTGCTGGCCGGCAACCAGGAAGTTTATGAAGTGGGGCTGGCCCTGAATCAGGTCAGCGATCCCCAAACCATTGCCATGGTCGCCGCCAGCTTACTCGACCTGAATCAAGCCGATGCCTTTGCCCTGGCAAGCACCCCATACGTGCGCGGGCAGCAAGAATACATCGTGCTGAAAGACTTCGTCAGCGCCGAGACGATTCAGCAATTGGAAGACCTGCAAGACCAATATGCCAACGCCAAAACGCGCAAAGGCGAAATCACCCCCAACTTAAACGGGCTGCACTGGACTGGACATTTGCAACGCACCTACCCTGAAAACACTCTGGCCTCGAATGTGCTTGGCTTCTATTCGTTCCGTGACCGCATCAATGGAACAGGCTATTTTGGCGTTGAAGAGAAATACAACGAATTGCTGGCCGGTGTTCCGCTCGATGTCGTCCTGCCGGTTGACCCGAAAGAAATTACCGAAATCCCAACCGTTGCCCCCGGCGCCAGCCTGGTGTTGACGATTGATCGCGAGATACAGGCAAGCGTTGAACGCATTTTGGATGAGGCGGTTGAACGAAATGGCGCGGTCTCTGGCACCATCATCGTCCTCGACCCACGCAACAACGAAATACTGGCAATGGCCACCACACCGCGCCTTGACCCGAACAAGTATTGGGAATACAGTCAGATCTTCCCCGGCGCAACCCCTTACAACCGCGCCATCAGTCAAACCTATGAGCCCGGCTCGGTGCTCAAGGTGTTGACCATGGGCAGTGCCCTGGATGCTGGCGTTGTCACGCCTGATACCACCTTCCTCGACACCGGCGCAATCGAAGTCGGCGGCATCACCATTCACAACTGGGATGGTGGCGCATGGGGCTGGCAAACCATGACCGGTTGTATGCAACACTCGCTCAACGTCTGCCTCTCCTGGGTGGCAACCGAACTTGGCCCAACCCGCTTCTACGATTACCTCAAAGCCTTTGGTGTGGGGCACCGCACCAATGTTGACCTGGCCGGTGAGAAAATTTGGCCACTGAGCCTGCCCGGCGATGAAAACTGGTATCAGGTCAACCTGGCCACCAATTCATTCGGTCAGGGCGTAGCCGTCACCCCGCTGCAAATGGCTGTCAGCATTTCAGCAGTTGCCAATGATGGCAACATCATGGCCCCGCACGTCGTCAAAGCCATCATCCAGGATGGCAAGCAGCGCGACGTGCGCCCAATGATCATCGGCAACCCAATCTCGGCACAAACAGCACATACCCTGACCGAAATGCTCGCCGTCTCGCTGGAGGAAGAATCATCCAATGCCCTGGTTGAGGGCTACCGCATTGCTGGCAAAACCGGCACAGCACAAATTCCCTCACCGCAAGGCTATCTCGACGATGTCACCAATGCCTCCTTCGTCGGCTGGGGGCCGGTGGATGATCCCCAATTTCTGGTCTATGTTTGGATCGAAAGGCCCGCCAGTTCGCCATGGGGGTCGGTTGTTGCTGCCCCGGTCTTCCGGGATGTCGTCAAAGAGCTGGTCGTCCTGCTCAACATTCCACCCGATTCCATTCGGCAGCAAATTCGATAGAAGAGGAGCTTGCCTTGCTCACCCTTGCTGATGTTCTTGAAGCCCTAACCGGCACTCGCCCCGAAAATGCCTCGCTGATTCTCAGTGAGGCAGCGATTGATTCAAGGCAAGTCATTCCGGCAGCGTTGTTTGTAGCCCTGCCAGGCGAACGCAGCGACGGACATGATTATATTGGTGCGGCATTTGAGCGCGGTGCAGCCATTGCGTTGGTGCAAAAAGACGTATCCGCTCGTTACCCAACCCTCGACCTGGTCAACGCCCCGCCGCCCAACACCATTCAGCTTCAGCCGCCCTTCTGCCTGCGCGTGCCCAACAGCCTCAAAGCCCTGCAAGACATCGCCGCCTTCTGGCGCCGCAAGCTGAAGGTGCGCGTCATTGGCATCACCGGCAGCGTCGGCAAATCCACCACCAAAGAACTGGTCAGCGAAGTGCTCAGTCAGCATTACCGCACGCTGAAAAACACCGGCAACCTCAACAATGAGATTGGCCTGCCGCTGACATTGCTGCGCCTGACCCCCGGGCATGAACGAGCTGTGCTCGAAATGGGCTTTTACGTGCCCGGCGAAATTGATTTTCTGTGCAAGTTGGCCCTGCCAACGGTTGGCGTCATCACCAACGTTGGCTCTGTTCATGCCGAACGCGCCGGTTCACAGGCGGCCATCGCCGCCGGCAAGTCCGAACTCGTCCAGGCCCTGCCGCGCCAGGGTTGGGCAATCCTCAACTATGATGACCCATGGGTGCGCGGCATGGCAGAAAAGACACAAGCCAATGTCTTGTATTATGGCACAGACCCAGCCGCACATCTCTGGGCCGACAACATCAGCGGCATGGGGCTAAGCGGCATTCGCTTCCAACTGCACTATCAGCGCGAGGTGCTGCACCTGCGCGTGCCGCTGATTGGGCAACATTCTGTGCACACCGTCCTGCGCGCCGCCGCCGTCGGCCTGGTGGAAGGGCTCAGCTGGCCAGAAATCATTCGCGGCCTGCAACAAGGGCACACCCAATTGCGCCTTGTGGCCGTGCATACCCCCAGCGGTGCGCTGTTGCTGGACGACACCTACAACGCCTCCCCCGAATCCACCCTGGCAGCGCTCAACCTGCTGGCCGAGCTAGGCGGACGGCGGATTGCCGTGCTGGGCGATATGCTGGAGCTAGGCCCGTATGAGCGTCACGGCCATGAGTTGGTCGGGGTGCGCGCCGCCGAAGTTGCCCAATTGCTCATCACCGTTGGGCCACGCGGTGCACTCATCGCCGAAGCGGCCCGTTCAGCCGGGCTGCCGGCGCGGGCCATCCATCGCGTCGAAACGGTTGCCGAAGCAACCGAACTACTGCGCGGCATCCTGCACGAAGGCGATGTCGCCCTCGTCAAGGGCTCTCACGGCTTGCGCATGGACCGCATTGTCAGTGCGCTGGAGGCGGCAGAATGAAAGATACCTCCCTTGCACTGGCATTAAGTGGCCTGAGCTTCATGCTCGCCGTCATTTGGGGCAGCCCCTTGCTGCGCGTTTTGCGTCACTTCAAAATCGGCAAACTCATCCGCCTGGAAGGCCCCAACAGTCACATCACCAAAATGGGCACACCGACCATGGGCGGCATCATGATCCTTGCGCCCGTAACGCTCCTGACCGTGTTGCTCAACGCCGCTAGCTTGCTGGGCCTGAATGTGCTTGGGCGCTCTGTGCTTTTACCGCTTCTGGTCATGCTCGCCTTTGCCATTCTGGGCGCCCTCGATGATTGGGAGGGCATTCGCGGCCCGCGTCGCGGCCTGGGCATGCGCGCCCGCACAAAATTCCTCTTTCAGGTCTTGCTCGCCGTTGCAGCCGCCTTTGTTTTGCGCTATATACTGGACGCGCCGGAACTGTACTGGCCAGGCAGCGAGGGCGAAATTCGCCTTGGCATCTGGTACATCCCGATTGCCGCCTTTGTCATTGTGGCAGGCTCCAACGCAGTCAACTTTACCGACGGGTTGGATGGGCTGGCCGGGCTGATTGCGGCAACCTGCTTTGTCGCCTACGGCAGCATCGCCATCATCCAAGGTCAGGTCTTCCTGGCTCGCTTTTGCTTCACCATCGTGGGCGCGTTGTTTGGTTTTCTGTGGTTCAACGTTCATCCGGCACAGCTCTTTATGGGCGATATGGGCTCGCTGGCCCTGGGTGCAACCCTCTCAGTTGTTTCATTGATGACCGGCCAATGGCTGCTGCTACCATTGATTGCCATCATCCCGATGAGCGAGGTCATCAGCGTCATCATTCAAGTAGGATATTTCAAACTGACGCACGGCAAGCGCTTCTTCAAAATGGCGCCGCTGCATCATCATTTCGAGTTGCTCGGCTGGAGCGAAACACAGGTCGTGCAACGTTTCTGGCTGGTCAGTTTGCTGGCCGCCATGCTGGGCGTCGCCCTGGCTTTCGTATGAGGTTCGCATGAGTCCTTCCTGGAAACATCGTCGTGTCCTGATCATCGGCATCGCCCGCCAAGGGATTGCATT
>JAIWNK010000067.1 GCA_020216845.1 Anaerolinea sp.
GGCGCGCTACCTGGCCGCTCAGGGTGCCGATGTCACCCTCAACGATCGCCGCAGCGCCGAAGAATTGGCAGCCACACGCCAGGCTCTGGCAGACCTGCCCGTTTCCTGGGCCTTGGGTGGACACCCGCTCAGCCTGCTGGATGGCACGGAGATCGTTTGCATTTCGGGCGGTGTGCCGTTGACCCTGCCCATTGTTGAAGAAGCACAACGGCGCGGCTTGCCGCTCAGCAACGATACGCAAATTTTCCTTGAAAGCGTGCCCTGCAAGGTGATTGGCATCACCGGTTCCGCCGGCAAGACGACCACCACCACCCTGGTCGGGCGCATGGCACAGGCCTGCCACCCCCATCCGGTGTGGGTTGGCGGGAACATCGGTCAGCCACTGGTTGAGCAGCTGAATGAGATCCAACATCGTCACCTGGTCGTGCTGGAGCTTTCCAGCTTTCAACTCGAATTAACCACGCTTTCGCCGCAAGTCAGCGCAGTGCTGAACATCACCCCCAATCACCTCGACCGTCACGGCACAATGGCCGCCTATACCGCCGCCAAGGCACGAATTTTGGACTTTCAGGGTGCGGAGGATACGGCCATCCTGAACCATCAGGACCCTGGCTCAGCAGCACTGGCAAGCCGGGTGCATGGGCGGTTGACGTGGTTTGGGCTAGAACGCCCCCCCGCCGGTCAAGCGGGCACATTCCTCAACGGCAATGCACTTTGCTACACCGATGGGCACAGCGAAGTGCAGCTCTTCGATCAGGAATGCATTCAATTGCGCGGCACGCACAACTTGCTCAACGTGCTGGCTGCCTGTGCCATTGCCATCTCTGCCGGGCTACCGGCGGAAAAATTGGTGAGCGGCGTGTTGGGCTTTGGCGGTGTGCCACACCGCCTGGAGCTGGTGCGCACCTGGCGCGAGGTACGCTGGTATAACGATTCGATTGCAACCGCCCCCGAACGCACCATTGCCGCCATTCACTCGTTCCGCGAGCCGTTGGTGTTGATGTTGGGCGGGCGCGACAAGAACCTGCCCTGGGAAAGCCTGGCAAGCCTTGTGTGTCAACGCGTGGGCAAAGTCGTTGTCTTCGGTGAGGCCACCGAAAAAATTTTGGCCGCCCTACAAGCTGCTGATTGCACCGCTCGCATCGTCTGCACCGATGGGCTTAAAGCAGCTGTTGCCGCTGCAGCCGAACTTGCTCAGCCCGGTGACGTTGTCCTCTTTTCTCCGGGCGGCACAAGTTTTGACGAATTTGTAGATTTTGAACAGCGTGGGGAGCGCTTCCGACAATGGGTGAACGAACTCGCATGAAAAAACGATCTTTTGACCTGACCGCATTATTTGCTTCAAAAGGCTCGACCTCGTCCTCTGCCGAGTCGGCCAACACCCCCGTCACAGCCGCAGTGCGCCCTCCGCTGCGCCTGCGCATTGATGTGCCTTTCTTCCTGGTTGCCTTCTGCCTGCTGGCTTTTGGCCTGCTCATGGTCTATTCAGCCAGTCTGCAACCCTCCATCATCCTCAAAGGCAACCCGTATTACTTCTTCCTCAATCAAATGAAATGGGCAGTCATCGGCAGCATTGCCGCAGCCGCCGCCATGTATGTAGACTATCGCAAACTAAAGCCCTTCATGGTGCCGATGATCATTGCCACGCTGTTGCTGCTTGTGGGCGTGTTGCTATTTGGCGAAGAGCGGCTCAATGCGCGGCGTTCGTTTGCGGGCGGCTCCTTCCAACCTTCAGAATTTGCCAAATTGGCGGTCATTCTCTACCTGGCTTTTTGGCTAAACGCCAAAAAAGACAACATTAACAACATCAACTTCGGCCTCATTCCACTGCTCAGCATTCTTGGCATCATCAGCGGTCTGATCCTCGGTCAGCCCGATATTAGCGCCGCCGCTACCATCATCCTCCTCGGCATGATGCTCTTCTTCCTGGCCGGCGGCAATTTGCGCCAAATCATCCTCGTCGGTGCTGCCACAATTTTGATCGGCAGCTTCGTCGTCACCGCCAGTTCTTCGCTCAGCCAAACCGTCAAAAATCGCTTGGGCGATTACATCAGCGGCCTGCAAGACCCGGCCAAAGCCTCCGAACACATTCAGCGCAGCATCGAATCGATCGTGCGCGGCGGCGTGTTTGGGGTTGGCATTGGCCGCGGCACAACCAAATTCACCGGCCTGCCGGTTTCGCACACCGACTCCATCTTCGCCGTCATCGTCGAAGAAACCGGTCTGATCGGTGCCAGCTTAACCGTCTTACTATATGTCGCTTTTTTGTGGCGCGGGCTCAAAATTTCGCTGGCCGCACCCGACCTGGTTGGACGGATCCTGGCAGCTGGCCTAACCTTGTGGCTTTTTACCGAAGCGATGATCAATATCGGCGTGATGGTCAATCTGTTGCCGTTTGCTGGCAACGCCTTGCCATTCATCAGCGCCGGCGGCTCTAGCCTGATTGCCAGCCTGATTGCAGTTGGGCTGATTATGAACGTGAGCCGGGTAAGTTCGTTGGAGAAAGAGAGACTTTCAGAAGGGAGGTCGTTCCATGCGGTTGCTGATTTGCGCTGGCGGAACGGGCGGCGGAGTGTACCCCGCACTCGCCGTTCTGCAAGCACTGAGCAAAGATAACAGCCACACCCTGCTATGGGTCGGCGGCGAGGGCGGCATGGAAGCCGCCCTGGTCACGCGTCAGGGCCTGCCCTACCGTGCCATCCCGGCTGCTGGAATCCATGGGGTTGGTCTGCGCGCCTTGCCCGGCAACCTGCTGCGCCTGCTGCGCGGCACGCTGGCCGCCCGCCGCATTGTCAACGAATTCTCCCCCGATGTGCTATTCTTCACCGGCGGCTATGTTGCCGTGCCGATGGCCCTGGCCGCCGGTCGGCGCCCACGCCTGCTCTACGTGCCGGATATTGAACCCGGCCTGGCACTCAAAGCCCTGGCCCGTTTGGCCTCACACATTGCCATCACCGCCCCGGCCTCACAGCGCTACTTCAATCGGCGCACCCCGCTCACCGTCACCGGCTACCCCACCCGCGCCGACCTCGCCAATTGGACGCGTGCTACAGGCCGAGAGACCTTCAACATTCCACAAGAAGCCAAACTTGTGCTGGTGTTTGGCGGCAGCAAGGGCGCCCGCTCGATCAACCGTGCCCTGGCTGCCATCTTGCCGCAGCTCTTGAACGATGCCCACGTGCTGCACATCAGCGGCGAACTGGATTGGCCCGAAGTGCAGGCACAGCAGCAAAGCTTACCCGCTGACCTGGCTGCGCGCTATCACGCCTTCCCCTACCTGCACGAGCAAATGGGCGCGGCACTCGCCGCTGCCGACCTGGCCGTCTGCCGCGCCGGTGCATCCACTCTGGGCGAGCTGCCCCTGTTTGGCCTGCCCGCCATCCTTGTCCCCTACCCCTACGCCTGGCGCTACCAAAGCGTCAACGCTGCCTACCTGGTCGAACAAGGCGCCGCCCGTCTCGTGCGCGATGAAGCCCTCAACACCGAACTGTTGCCCGGCCTGCAAACCCTTTTGCAAGACGCCGCACAACGCCAACGCATGAGCAAGGCCATGCAGGCACTGGCACACCCGCAGGCTGCTCAGACCCTGGCAGACTTGCTACTTCAGTTAGCCCAAGCCTCCTCGCAGCAATCCCACCCCAACGCGAGGAAAGGATAAACCGCCTATGATGAGCCTGACTGTCACCTTCTGGATGTACGTTTTCACCTTTGCAATCATCGGTGCCATGCGCGGCTGGGTGAAAGAGTTGTTGGTCGTCTTCAGTGTCATCCTCTGCCTCTTCCTCATCAACGTACTGGATAGTTTCACCCCTGTCTTCCGCGTCCTGGCCGGAGCACCAGCGACCCTGTTCTGGGTCAAGACGATCCTGCTGCTGATTTTGACCTTCTTTGGCTACCAAACGCCCAACATCCCCAAAATTGCCAACACTGGCAAGCTTGCCCGCGAACGCCTGCAAGACATCCTGTTGGGCTTCGTCCTGGGCGCCATCAATGGCTTCTTCGTCTTCGGCACCATCTGGTACTTCCTGGATAAAGCCAATTACCCCTTCCCCTTCATTTACCCGCCCATGGATGGTGACCCGCTTGCGCAAAGCGCCTATGATATGCTGCCTTTCTTGCCGCCCGCCTGGCTCGGCTCCCCCTATATCTACTTCGCTGTAGGGTTGGCCTTCGTTTTCGTTCTGGTTGTATTCATCTAAACCTATGACACACATTCACCTGATTGGAATTGGAGGAAGCGGACTTTCCGCCATCGCCCGGCTGCTGAAAGAACGGGGCTACACGGTCAGCGGCTCGGATCAAACCCCTTCGCCACTGATTGCTGAGCTGGCCCTGGCTGGCATTGCGGTGATGATTGGCCATGATCCCCAACACATTCACGGTGCCGATCTTGTCCTGCGTTCCTCAGCCATTCCCGACAGCAATTGCGAAGTTCAGGCCGCACAACAAGCCGGCATTCCGGTGCTCAAGCGGGCTGACTTCCTCAACGAGCTGCTCAAGGACTATCAAACCCTGGCAGTTGCCGGCAGCCATGGCAAAACCACCACAACCGCCCTGCTCGCCTGGCTTTTGCACAGCTTGGGCGAACATCCTTCGTACCTGATCGGCGGAATCTCCAAAAACCTGGGCGTCAACGCCCGCGCCGACCGTGGTCGCCATTTCGTGATCGAAGCCGATGAATATGACCACATGTTCCTTGGCCTCACGCCGCAAGTTGCCATTGTTTTGAACGTCGAGCACGATCACCCCGATTGCTACCCAACCGCAGCAGACTACCGTCAGGCGTTTGTGCAGTTCGTTCAGCGGCTGCGCCCAGCCACCACTGCGTTGACTTCGAGCGAATCAGTCACCCCTCTGCCGTTGCTGCTCAGCTGTTATGACGACCCAATCAGCCGCGGCCTCAGCGCAGAAATCCCCGCCGGTTGCCGGGCGATGACCTTTGGCCTGCAAGCAGGAGCCGAATACCGCGCCGAAGACGTGCGGCGCAACAGTTGGGGCGGCGTCTCTTTTCGCTTGACCCGCCTTGGCCAAACCCTGCTTGAAGAAGTCAACTTGCAGATTCCCGGTCAGCACAACGCCAGCAACGCCTGTGCTGCCCTGGCCGCGCTCTACGAACTCGGTTTCGACAAACAGCTCTTGCAGTTGGCTCACTCTGCCACCGAATTCAAGGGCGCCGGGCGACGTTTTGACCTGCTCGGCGAAGCTGCCGGCATCACCATCATCAACGACTATGCCCATCACCCGACCGAGATTCGCGCCACACTGGCCGCCGCCCGCACCCGTTACCCACAAAGCCGCATTTGGGCCGTCTGGCAGCCGCACACCTATTCACGCACACAAACGCTGCTGAACGACTTTTGCAACGCCTTCAATCAGGCGGATCGGGTGATCATCACCCCCATTTATGCCGCCCGTGAAAAATCCACCGGCTTCACCAACAGCCACATCCTGGCCAATTTTTGCACCCCCGAACAGGCTCAGGCCGTCAGCAGCCTGAAGGAAGCCACCCAAATTCTGATTGATTCGCTCAGCGCCGGCGATGTGCTCATCGTGCTTTCTGCCGGCGATGCCGATAGCATTGGCCAAGAAGTTTTCAATCATTTTCATCAGCGTGAGGTCCCAAATGCCTGAAAAAAAGCCTCAACCCCAACAACAACCGCAGCGCACTTATGCCGCCGAAACAACCGCCACGTTACACCTCGTCTCCGCATCACCACAAGAAGGTGCAACCGCCATCCCCGCTGCAACCGCAACCGGCAGCAAACGTCTCAGCCAGGAAGAACAACAAGCCCTGGTAGATAAGCTCATCGAATTCCTGAACAAGTTCTAAACCCTGCCATGAAATCCACACCTCCTCTGCCCCTGCCCGCCCTGCGCACCCTGTTCGGCAACCGCCTTCAGGAAAATGTTGCGTTGCGCAATTACACCACCGCCCAGGTCGGTGGCGTGGCAGGCGCCCTGGTGATTGTGCAAACAGCAGAGGAGTTGCGCAACGCCGCCCAAGCCCTATGGCAAATGGGCGTGCCCTTCTACGTCCTCGGCAGCGGCTCAAACGTGCTGATCAGCGACAAAGGTTTGCAAGCTGTCATCCTCATCAACCGGGCGCGCACGGTCAAGGTTTCGGACCATGCCAACGAAGAGCCGAGCGTGTGGGCCGAATCGGGAGCCAACCTGAGCGCCATTGCCCGACAGGTGGCGCTGCGTGGCCTGAGCGGCCTGGAATGGGCTGCCTCAATCCCCGGCACACTCGGCGGGGCTGTTTATGGCAACGCCGGTGCACATGGCAGCGACATGGCCCACAACCTCCTCCTGGCCGAAATCTTGCAACCCAATCAAGAACCGCAAAGTTGGACGGTGGAGCAAATGGCCTATAGCTACCGCTCCAGTGCGCTCAAAGCCAGCCCTCATCAAGCCATCATCCTCGCCGCCCGGCTCAAGCTCAGTCGCAGCACCCCTGAGCAGGTCAAAGCCACCATGCAGGCCATGACCGAACGCCGTCGAGCCACACAGCCCCCCGGCGCAAGCCTGGGCTCCATGTTCAAAAACCCCCCCGGCGACTATGCGGGCCGCTTGATTGAAGCCGCCGGGCTGAAAGGCTATCGCATCGGCTCTGCGGAAGTAAGCCCCATCCACGCCAACTTTTTTGTCAACCATGCCGATACAACCGCCAACGATGTCTATCAACTGATTCAACACGTGCGGCGCACCGTCTTGGAAAAATTCAACATCGAATTACAGCTTGAAATTGAACTTCTTGGTGACTTTGGTGAATAACATGCAAAAACTTAACCTTGGCCTTCTCTTTGGTGGACGTTCCGGCGAGCACGAAGTTTCGCTGCAATCGGCGCGCTCCATCATGGATGTTCTTTCACCCGAGCGCTACCAAGTCACCCAAATTGGAATCACCCGTCGCGGGCAGTGGGTCACCGGAGCACACGCCCTTGAGGACATGCAACAGGGCCGCAACGACCGACTGACCCCGGTCACGCTCCTGAACTACGCTGACACCCCCACCCTGTGTGCCATCACCCCAATCAGCTCAAGCACCCCATTATCCCGGGTGGATTTAAGCCCCATCCAATCAGGCATTCAGGGCTTTGAACAGCTCAGCCAGGGCCAATGGATTGCCACCCCGCTCAGCCGCCTCGATATCCTCTTTCCCATCCTGCACGGCAGCTATGGAGAAGATGGCTGCCTGCAAGGGCTGTGCGAAATGCTCGATTTACCCTATGTCGGCGCGGGTGTCTTGGGCTCCGCGGTTGGCATGGACAAAGCCCTGTTCAAAGATGTGATGCGCGCGCACGGCATTCCCGTGCTCGATTCGCGGCTCTACACCCGCCGCCAAATTGAGCAAAACGCCAAAGCTGTGCTGGATGAAATCCTTGCCTCCCTGCCGCTGCCCATCTTCACCAAGCCAGCCAACCTCGGCTCATCCGTCGGCATCACCTGCTGCCGCACGCAAGGCGAACTGCTTGAGGGACTGCACGAAGCCGCCGCCTATGACCGGCGCATCCTGGTTGAGCGCGGTTTGGTCTCGCCGCGCGAAATTGAAGTCGCCGTGTTGGGCAACGATCACCCGCAAGCATCCATTGCCGGAGAAATCATCCCCAGTGACACATTTTATTCATACGACGCCAAATATGTAGATGGGCGTTCACAACTGCTCATCCCTGCCCCGCTGCCAGAAGCGCTGCATGAGCAAGTGCGCCAACTGGCGCTTGCCGCCTACCGCGCCGCCGATTGCGCTGGCATGGCACGGGTTGACTTTTTGCTAACCCGTGAAACCAACGAACTGTACCTGAGTGAAATCAACACCCTGCCCGGCTTCACCCCAATCAGCATGTACCCCAAGCTCTGGCAGGTCAGCGGACTGCCCTACCCCGACCTGATTGACCGGCTGGTAGCACTGGCACTGGAACGCAAACAAGAGAAAGACCAACTCATCCGAGAATACAGGAGGGCGATATGACCACCACCCCCAACCGTCCCACACGCGCTGAACAAGTGCGGCAGCGCCGTGCACAAACCACAACCAACCGCCCACACCAACCCATCGGACAGCCAACGGCGCGCCCGGCGCGTGCCCCGCGCCCGGTTTCTCCCCCACCCGTCACGGTGCGCGGCAGCGTTGTCACACCATTGCGCAGCAGCGCGACCATTCCAGTTGCCCAAAAAGCGCGCACCCAAACCCGCCGGCAATACTACTACACGCTTAGTGCCAGCGGTGCCGAGCTGCGCCTGCCCGCCATCCCCAACGTCAGCTTCGGCGAGCGCGGCCTATCCGCCTTGCTTGCTCTGGTTTGGTTCATCCTGCTGCTCTTCTTGCTGCAATCCAGCACGTTCGAGGTACAAACCGTCAACGTGCGGGGGTTGGAACGGCTCAGCAGCGAACAAATCACAGCTGTGCTCAACCTGGAAGGCGAAAACATCTTTGCCATCAATCGCAACACCCTGCTAACCAGCATTAAAGAATCCTTCCCCGAATTGAAAGATATCCGCCTGAGCATTGGCCTGCCCGCACAAGTCACCCTCAGCGCAACCGAGCGGCAGCCAATTTTGGCCTGGCAAACGGGAGAAGAAACGCTGTGGATTGACCAACAAGGCTACATCTTCCCGGCGCGCGGCGAACTCTCCACAAGCTTACCCACCGTCGCATCGGATAGTTTGCCGCCGCTTGTGCAAACCCTGCCAACCGAAGCCACCCTCAACCCGCTAGAGCGCTTCAAACTTCTGCCCACCCCACAAACATGGGGGCAACAAATGCAACCGCAAATGTTGGATACCGCCCTGCGTCTGCTGCCACAAGTACCAGAAGGCGCAAGCCTGACCTATTCCCCCTTCAGCGGGCTCGGCTGGAACGACCCCAACGGCTGGAGCGTTTACATTGGTCGTAGCCTAGACAACATGGACATCAAATTACTGGAATATCAAACAATTGTGACCTATTTGGGGTCACAAGGCATCACCCCAGCGGTCATCAGCGTGGAAACGATTCACGCCCCCTTCTATCGAATGGAGCCTTAAGCCATGGACGAACTGATTGTAGTCGGAATTGACATTGGCACGACCAAAACCTGCACCCTGATTGCACGGGTAGAAGCCAACCAACACCTGCGCATCCTTGGCGTAGGCATTGAACCCTCGCAAGGCATCAAAAAAGGCACCATCGTAGACCTCAACGCCGCTTCACAATCCATTGCCCGCTCGGTTGAAAAAGCGCAGCGCTCCGCCGGCCTGGAAATCACCTCCGCCCTCGTCAGCCTGGCCGGGTCACACGTTGCCTCGGTCAACAGCCGCGGCGTCGTTGGCATCTCCGGCGGCGTGATTGACGAAGAAGACGTGCTGCGCGCCCTGGATGCCGCCCAAGCCGTCGCCATCCCGCACAACCGCCAAATCATTCATATTATTCAGCGCGGTTTCATCGTAGACGGGCAGGAAGGCATTCACGCCCCGGTTGGCATGCACGGCTACCGCATGGAAGTAGAAGCGCACATCATCACCGCCGCCGAAGCAACGGTAGAAAACCTGCGTCAGGCAGTGCAAGCAGCTGGGGTAGAAGTCAGCCAATTTGTGCTCAACCCGCTCGCCTCCGGCGAAGTTGTCCTCAGCGAAAGCGAGCGGCAAATGGGTGTCGTCGTCTGCGACATTGGCGGCGGCACAACCGACCTGGCCATTTACATTGATGGCGACGTGTGGCACACAATGGTCTTGGGGGTTGGCGGCAACCACGTCACCAACGACATTGCCCACGGTCTGCGCCTGCCCGTCTCGCAGGCCGAAGAAATCAAGAAACAATACGGTCACGCCATCACCGACGAAGTCGGCAGCGATGAAACCTTCACCATCCGTGCCTTCGGCGAAGAAGGGCCAAGCGTTGTCAACCGGCGTGAACTGGCCATGATCATCGAAGCGCGCATGGAAGAAATCTTTGAATTAATCTTACAAGAAATCAAACGCTCCGGTTACGATGGCCTGCTGCCCGCTGGCATCGTCCTCACCG
>JAIWNK010000068.1 GCA_020216845.1 Anaerolinea sp.
GCGGCGCAAGCTTGCTGCCCGGCACAAAGACGCTGGCCAGCAGAATCTTTGACCTGCCTGTGCGCATCGCCCGCCCCGAAAACCTGAGCGGCCTGGCCGACCAATTGAACAACCCGGCCTATTCGACCAGCGTCGGCCTGTTGCATTGGGCATTGATGATGAGCGAAACCACCCCAGCTGCAGGGGGAAAACGACCTGGGAAAGGAGGGAACTTCGATTGGGAAGCAGTCAAGAACTTCCTCAAACGTCTGCTGCCCTGAAAAGGTCAGCCACCCCGTATCGTCAAAACGCCCATGAAATGGGCTTTGTCAACCCGAACTTTTCTTTTTTTTCGAGTACAATTGTGTAGAGGAGATGTTAAAAATGGATGCAAACTTCAGCTCACTGAGTGAATCATTCGCCCGCATCAAGGTCGTTGGCGTCGGCGGCGGTGGCTGCAACGCCGTCAACCGCATGATTGAAGAAGGCCTGCAAGGGATTGAATTCATCACCGTCAACACCGATGCGCAAGCCCTGCTGCTTTCCAAAGCAGGCACGCGCGTGCGCATTGGCGATAAGACCACGCGTGGCCTTGGCGCAGGCGGCAACCCCGAAATGGGGCGCAAAGCTGCCGAAGAAAGCGCTGAAGAGCTGTATGAAGTGCTGCGCGGCAGCGACATGGTCTTCGTCACCGCCGGCCTTGGCGGCGGCACCGGCACCGGCGCGGCCCCCATCGTCGCCCAAATTGCCAAAGAAGTCGGCGCCCTGACCATCGGCGTTGTCACCCGCCCCTTCACCTTTGAAGGCTCACGCCGTCAACAATCTGCGGAAGCGGGCATCGAACGCCTCAAGGAACATGCCGATACGCTCATCGTCATTCCCAATGACCGCTTGCTGCAAATTGTAGATAAGCGCGTCAGCCTGCACGAAGCCTTTCGCGTTGCAGATGATGTCTTGCGACAGGGCATTCAGGGCATCTCCGAACTGATTACCGTCCCCGGACTGATCAACCTCGACTTTGCTGACGTGCGCGCCATCATGTCCGAAGGCGGTGCAGCGCTCATGGCGGTCGGGCGCGCCTCGGGCGAAGACCGTGCCCGCATTGCTGCCGAAGCGGCCATCTCCAGTCAACTGCTCGATATCACCATCAACGGCGCTCGCGGCATCCTCTTTAACGTCACCGGCGGCAACAGCCTGACCCTGTTTGAAGTCAATCAGGCCGCAGCCATCATCAAAGAAACGGCTCACCCAGATGTCAACCTCATCTTCGGCGCGGTGATAGACCCGAACATGGGCGACGAACTGCGCATCACCGTCATTGCCACGGGTTTTGATCGGGCGGGCGTCCGCCTTCCAACCCCCGGTGAGGTGCGCACGACAGCGCATCAGCAAACCCCCAGCCAACGCACTGTGACGCCACAAGCTGCCCCTGCTGCGACCCCGCGCCCAAGCAGCACCACCACCTCCACCCCGCCGCCCAGCGACCCGCAGCAGCAGACGGTGTTCAGCACCCAGGTCGTCAACACCAATGATCTGGATGTGCCGGCGTTCTTGCGCAAGCGCATTGAAGGGCGCTAAGCCCCCTCTGACGATTTTTAGCCTCGCCCTCCCGTTTTAGGGAGGGCGTTTCTTTTAAGCCTGGCGTAGGCTGATTTCAACCAGCAGGCACAGCCCCCCACCGCTGGGGGCAGATTACCCCAAAATGGGTTGTTACGCCAGTTGCATCCACCAGCCCTGCCATCTCGCCAACGTCCTACCCAATCCACCGCCCCCCAACCGCCCAAGAAACTTTAAGAAAATCACCTTGCATACGGCTTGCAGGTTTGGTTCATTTGTGCTAGAATGAATATAGTATCCATACTATACAAAACAAACACACCCCCATATATGGGGGTAAAAATAACTCAACCTGCCTCAACCCAAGCCTTGATCGGCTTTTTTTGTTCGTTGTATCGCCGATTCGCAATTTTCCTCAGGCGGGAAAATCCATCACTTTTCAAGCAGGAGTGTTTTCTCATGCGCTGTCCCTATTGTCAGCACCAACAATCCAGAGTCCTCGATACCACCCACGATGCGCGCGGCGGCGTGCGTCGGCGGCGCGAATGCGAAAACTGCCATCAACGCTTCAGCTCTTACGAACGTCCCATCCTGGCAACCCCCCTCCTGGTCAAACGCGATGGAACTCGCGAAGAATTTGACCGCGAGAAGCTGGTGCACGGCATTCGCATTGCCTGTGCCAAGCGGCCTGTTTCGGCAGCAGATATTGAACGATTGGTCAATGAAATTGAAGCTTCTCTGCAAAAAATGGGCCGTGCCGAAGTATCTTCGCGCGTGGTCGGTGATATGGTCATCGCCGGGCTCAAGAAGCTTGATCAGATTGCCTACATTCGCTACGCCATCGTTTACCTGCACCTGGATGACCTGCAATCCATTCGCAAAGAGATTGACCGCCTGCTGGAAAGTTAAGCGAGCGTTTCTCGTCAATTTGATTGATTTTTCTAATCTTCTCAGGAGGAGTTCATGTCCAATTCATCCCAACGCAACCAAGAAGGCCTTTTGCCAACCCCACCATTGCCCGCCGACCTGCCGCACATTCAGCTCACTGATAACGCCAAACAGGTTCTCATCCGCCGCTACGTGCGGCGCGGACGAGACGGGCAACCGGCCGAAACCGTAGACGAAATGTTTTGGCGCGTTGCCTACAACATCGCCCGAGTGGAAGAAGCTTGGGGCAACGACGTGATGGAACGAGCGCGTCAGTTTTACGTCTTGCTGACCAGCAAACGCTTCTTCCCCAACTCACCCACGTTCACCGGTGCAGGCACCCCCCTGGGACAGCTGGCAGCCTGCTTTGTTTTGCCCATTGATGATGACATGGGCCGTAAAGACAGCGGCATCTTCCAAACCCTGCGTGATGCCGCCCTCATTCAGCAAACCGGCGGCGGCAATGGCTTCTCATTCTCGCGCCTGCGCCCCAAAGGCAGCCTGGTCAAGTCTTCTGCCGGGCAGGCAACCGGCCCGGTCGGCTTCCTGCGCGTCTATGACCACGCCTTTGGCGAAGTTGCCCAAGGCGGCTCGCGGCGCGGCGCCAACATGGCCGTCTTGCGCATTGATCACCCCGATGTGGAAGAATTCATCAGCTGCAAGACCAATGAAAATCAGATCACCAATTTCAACATTTCCGTTGGCATCACCGACGCCTTCATGCAAGCGGTTGAAAACGACGACATGTGGGAACTGCGCTTCCCCGATGTACACGCCCCCGAATATCACGACTTCAGCGGCACCTTTGAAGAAGCAGAAGCGCGCGGCATTCCTTTCAAAGTCTACAAACGAGTGCGCGCCCGCGAACTCTTCCAAAAAATCGTCCATCAGGCACACCTCAACGGCGAGCCGGGGCTGCTCTTTCTGGATACTGCCAACCGCAGCAACCCCGTCCCGCACCTCTATCAGCTCGAGGCGACCAACCCCTGCGGCGAACAATGGTTGGGGCCCTACGAAAACTGCTGCTTGGGCTCCGTGAACCTGGCCGAGCACCTGGCCGCCAATGGACAGGTAGATTGGCAAGCACTGCAACACAGCGTTGAGCTCGCCACCATCTTCCTCGATAACGTCGTAGATGCCAATGAATATGTGCCGGCCGTGCCCGAATTGGCACAAGCCGCCCACCGCGCCCGGCGCATTGGCCTGGGCATCATGGGCCTGGCCGACCTGATGTATCACGCTGGCATTCGCTATGGCTCCCCCGAAGGCCAGGAATTTGCTTCGCAGGTGATGGAATTCGTCCGCTATCATGCCATGCGCACCAGCATTGAACTATCACGCACTCGCGGCAGCTTCCCGGCCATTGCCGGCAGCATTTATGACCCAACCAACCTGCGTTGGAGCCCGCCAGAACCCCTCGTGCCCCACACGCATGATTGGGGCCGTCCAGAGCTCGATTGGCAAGCCATCCGCAAAGGCATTCTCGAAAACGGCATCCGCAACGCTGCGCAAACCACCGTTGCCCCAACCGGCACGATTGCCACGGTTGCCGGTTGTGAAGGCTATGGCTGTGAGCCCGTCTTTGCCCTGGCTTACATCCGACACGTCAACGACAATGGCAAAGACTTGCAGCTGACCTATGCCAGCCCGCTGTTCGAGCGCGCCCTTGAAGTCAGCGGCCTGGATGGCGAGGCGCGCCAGAAAATCTTCGAGCAGGTCATGGCTGCGGGCTCTTGTCAGGGCATTGCCGATGTGCCTGAAGCCATTCGCAACGTCTTCGTCGTCTCACAAGATATCAGCGCCGAGGAACATGTATATACACAGGCTGCCATGCAAGCCTTTGTGGATAACAGCCTCTCCAAAACCATCAACTTCCCCCCCGGTGCAAGCGAAGAAGAAGTTGCCCTGGCCTATCAGCTGGCCTGGAAACTGGGCTGCAAAGGGCTAACGGTGTACGTCACCGGCTCGCGCGAGAAGGTTGTGCTTGAAACCCGCGCCACCGCAGCAAAGAAAGAAACCGAGCCCGCCGCACCCGAGAAGGTAGCTCAACAACTGCCCGTTTGGAACGAGGGCAAAAAAGCCCGTCCGCGCTTCCTGACCGGCTTCACCTATTCCGTGGAAACCCCGCTGGGCAAAGCCTTTGTCACCGTCAATGAAAATGGCGGCAGCCAACCCTTTGAAGTATTCATCAACACCTCCAAAGCCGGTTCCGACACAGCTGCCGTCTCAGAAGCAATTGGCCGCCTGCTGTCTTACGTCCTGCGCCTAACCTCAGCCATTGAACCAAGCCAACGCCTGCGCGAGGCCATCCGCCAACTCAGCGGCATCGGCGGCGGACGTTCACTGGGCTTTGGCCCCAAGCGCGTGCGCTCCCTGCCCGATGGCGTTGCTCAGGTGCTGGAAGAATACCTGCGTCAGCGCGAAGAACGCATGGCCGAAAAAGCCGCCCGCTCATCCGCAGAGACCTACCCCGCCCCCGAAAACGGCAACGGCCATCATCCTGAAGCCATGCCCCTGCTCATCACAACCGGCACATTGCCATCCACGCAAGCCGCCGAGCAGCCACTTCGGGCCGCCGAGCAGCCACTTCGGGCCGCCGAGCAGCCACTTCGGGTCGCCGAGCAGCCACTTCGGGCCGCAGAGCAGCCACGCCTATCCAAAATTGGCGACCTTTGCCCCGAATGCGGCGAAGCTGCCGTCGTCAATGAAGAAGGCTGTCGCAAATGCTATTCCTGCGGATATAGCGAATGCTAGAAACCTTGACACCTGCTCACAGGTCTGATAAACTACTTCTCGTTCGATATTCTTTGACTCTACAGAAAGGAGCGCGCTGCATGGTACAAAAGGCATCGGTGGTTGTTGACAACGTTCGCGTGAGCGCGCTCCCTTAGCGACTCTCTCTTTTCCGCTTCCTACAGCAAAAAAGAACAGGTCACGAGTGCCTCACGCCCGTGACCTGTTTTCTTCTGCAAGACCATGAAGAAAAATCGTCATCGTCTTCTTTGCTGTTTTCAGGAAGTATTCCCATGCAACCACCCATCACTGCCACCCCCAATCAGGGCGTGGTTTACAAAAAGTTTTTCGACCGCTATACAGTGCAGCTTGGCGAACAAACCGTCACTGCCTGTCTATCCTCACAGCTACAAAAGGCCAACCGTTGCGGCAGCCTGATTGCCGTCGGCGATTGGGTGCAGCTGCAGCAACGCACCGATGCAAGCTGGCAAATTGTAGAAATTTTGCCGCGCCGCAATCAGCTTTCACGTCAAAGCGCTGTGCCAATGCCCGGCGCCCATGCCTTTGAACAAATTATCGCCGCCAATCTCGATCAGGTTGCCATCTTGTTTGCTGTCGCCAACCCGGCCCCCCGCTGGAACATGCTCGACCGCTATCTGATTGCACTTGAGGCCGCTCAAATCCCTGCGCTCATCTGCATCACCAAGTGCGACCTGTTGCATGACCCCGATGAGTTGCGCACAGTGCTAACAGACTACCTTCAGATCGGTTACCCAACCCTGACCGTCAGCGCCCAAACGGGCGACGGCTTGCCGTTGCTACGTCAGGCCCTGACCGGACGCATCACCGCCCTGGTGGGCAAATCGGGCGTTGGCAAGACCACCCTGCTGAACAGCTTGCAGCCCGGCCTGGGCAAACGCATTGGCGACGTGAATCAAATCACCGGCAAGGGGCGTCACACCACCACACAGGCGGAAATGATCGCCCTCGACTTTGGCGGCGCCCTGCTTGACACACCGGGGGTGCGCGAATATGGTCTGTGGGACATTGCCGCCGATGAACTGGCCGGCTTTTTCCCCGAAATGCGCCCCTTCTTGGGAAAATGCCGCTTTGGATACAGCTGCACGCACAACGAAGAACCCGGCTGCGCCATTCGCAACGCCACGCTGCAAGGGAAGATCAGCCCGCGCCGCTACCAAAGCTACCTACGCCTGAGGATGCAAGCATGAAACGAAGCCCTCACGCCAAACATATCGGCGCAGCAGCAACTTTCTTGTATGCAGGTGACTTTCAATGTGCCGCCTGCCGCGCCTGGGTCTCCGCCAATCCGCTTCTATCCGGTGTGCAAAACCGCAACCATTGCCCCTTCTGTCTTTCTTCACGCCATGTGGACTTACATCACGCCGGTGACCGCCTTTGCGCCTGCAAAGCAATCATGCAGCCAATTGGCCTGACGACCAAAAAAAAGCACGATAAATATGCTCCAGAAGGCAACGGCGAGCTGATGCTGATCCATCAATGCCGGGCTTGCGGCAGCTTTTCGCTCAACCGCATTGCCGCCGACGATGACCCCCAAGCCCTCTATCAAGTCTTCCTTCAATCAGCGAACCTACCCGCTGATGTGCAATGGCAGCTTGCGCACCAACACATTCAGCTGTTGCGCATGGAGGACAAGGCCAGGCTCAGGGCACGCCTGTTCGGAATGACGCCACAACCCCTTGCGTCGCTTGCTGCAGCATGAAACACACCCCGTCGCCTGTCATCCGCTTTGGATGACAGGCGACCATTTCTACACCCAATTTTCGTCACAGGCTAAACTTCGGCAGGAATTTCGGCATCCCTTTTATCCACTTGCTTAATGAAAAACCGCAGCCAACCATGATCCGTTTTCTGCAACCGACCATCTGCGCTGGCGTAATTGCTCGCCGATGTGAACATAGCATCTCCCACGTCATCAATCTTGGACATTGCCAGCCCAGCCAGAATCGTCTTGATTTTATGACCGGCAATCCAATCCACGACGGCTTTTACGAACATCACGGAGTCCACTGCGTATATTTGCGCCACCCCAGCAGCAATTGGCAGCATTGTATACACCGAATACAATGCCCCTAAGACAACCGCTCCTGTTCCCGCACACTTTGCAACCTGTGCTTTTTCACCCCAAGCGGTCAACAATCCTTCCGGCTTGCGGTATGCACCATCGCGCCAGCTTTGTTCCCACCATGGGTCAATAGCACGGTAGTCACCATAGCGATCCATACCCGACAGGAAAATTCCGGCCCATACATGAACGGGATTCATCGAGTAATAATCGAATTCGATGCCATTCATCGTGCGCATGCGCGCCATCTCGGTCATCGGAGCGCCTTTTTTATTGTAGAGACGGCGATCCTCCAACCACTGAATAATTTTGTCTCGCATTCGATAACAAACGAATGGCGCGCTACAATCGAACAATTGCCGGATATTCCAGATTGGCCCACGCAGGAATAGCGGAGTAACTGTATCCGACAAAAATGCCGGGTTGTTCAGTTCCTTTGCCAGTTCGTTATCGTCCAACAGCGCGCTCAATGTGTCTGAGACATTTTGGTTGACGTTGATCGTCTCGGTCACAGAAAAAGCCAGGGCGTTGTGCGCATCCAGCGCCTGACATTGCACCTCGAATATGGCCTGGGGTAGGTTTTCCCAATCCATGCCACTGTACTGCAAAGTCCAGCGGGCTGTTCCTTTTACCAAAGTGATCGTATCTGTAGGCTGAGACTCTTGCGCACAGGTGGCTTGATCAGCGTCATGCTTGAGCGTGAGTTGCGCCGCCCCGGAAGTTTGCACCTGCAAACGCAGCGGCTGATTGATGTAGGGGAGCCGGCAGGGAAACAGTTTGGCATAGGCAAATGCATCAGAAGTGCCGCGATAAAGACCAGGTGCAATCCACAAGCGCAGGTGCAGGAACTGTGGTTGGAGCGTTACCAACACACTCGAGCGGGCAAGACGGTAGCGAGCCGGAAGGCCTTCTCGCAAACCGACATTGACTTCCATCACGTGCGGGCGGGTGAGCCGGGCACGAGTAGCCTGTAACAGAGATGTGGCGCCGGTCTCAATCCAGAAAAAGCCGGGCGCCTGCGGGTTCAATTGCACCGCAGGGGGCAAAAACTCGCTCTGGTCATCCGCATTCTTCCACTCTACCGACTTGATCTCTAGCAAGTTTGCCACCGCGGAAGGCACCTGTCCGCGAACGGGCGGCTTATCTGTGCGGGTGACAAAGGCAAGCAGTTTCAGGCGGTCCAGTCCATCAGCGGCAAATTCAAATTCCTGCCAGGTGATGCCTTGCTTGCTGTAAGAGTGACCGCCCTGCCCCCACTTTGCCAGGTCACTGCCATCGTAATCACATACGTACAGCTCGAAGGTGGGGCAGATCACAAACTGGACGGTTTGTTGATAGCGGCAGCCATCTTGAGCGGTCACAGTAATGGTCAAGGGGATCACGCCGCCCTGCTTGTTCAGGTCAGGGCCAAGGTATTGCTCCAGGTCCGCTCCCGGTCGCAGCGCCACATCGCCTGAGAACTGTCCGGCGGCATGCTCCCCCCAATTGCTCACCTGCAAGATATCGGGCGAGGACGTGAAGGTTGGGCTGCCCAGGGTGTGCTGGAAAGGTGGCGTTACAGGTTGGGAATCGTGATCCGGTGCGTGAAAGTAAGCGATCAGCTCGCCAAAATCCCAGCGCGGCGCTTCCAGGTGAGCCTGATACGTGACGTCAGTCTGCTTCTTTCCCCCCACCCAGGCACCCAAGACCACCGGCGCCAGGATATTGATCTGCACCACACCGCGGGTTTGGGCGCCGCTAGCAGTTGCTACCGCTGTCAGGGTAACCGTCTGACTGCTGCGCAGCTTGGGTAGGGCAATCGTACAAGCCAGGCTGCCCCGTCCAGAGATGGGGGATATTTGCAAACCGCAGTTGGGATCAGAAATATACAAGTTGATCATCGCCTCAGGTGCGGGCTGATAACCGCCCGTTGGCATAACCCGCCAGGCATTGATCTGCAAGCGATGCACCTGCCCCTCAGCAATATCCACCTTCTGCGTGCTGAGCTGCAAAATATACGTCTGTCGGGACGGCTTGGCTTTGCCGCGACTGTTCTTATAAATCAGGTAACCGCCAACACCGGCTGCAGCAGCAACAGCGACAGCCATGGCCCCCACAGCTGCCAGCCCGCCGACCACCAACACCCAGTCAGCGCCATCAGACGGGGCGCGGTAAGGGGGAATATCCAGCGAGGCCGTTTGCATAAGCCCCGTTTCGGGGCAGGTAAAGACATATTCAAGCGTGGCAGCCTGTCCATCCCACTGCATTGAATCCGCCTGCACGCCGTTATATCGCCAATAGCCATCCTGAGGGTACAGCGTGCGCCCATCGGCGCTGCTGATAACCTCAGCTGAGGCGTATATCTCATCGCCGGGCTGTATGTCTTGATCCAGGGTGATTGTTGCCAGGCAGGAAGCTGAGGGATTGCTCGCCGGAACAGTCGCTGTGCTAGCAGGCACCCAACGATAGACTCTTTGCACGTTCGCCGAAAAGCCGTAGGCGCATGTAACTTCCAGTGCAAACGTATCTCCCCAGCCAGGAATGGGACCAGCTTCAACCACATATTCGCCATATTCGGTGGCGCTTTGTCCCTCGCCCGCATAGATTATGGGAACAATGCCCCTCCCCGCATCGCCAGACGGCGTGGTGTAAGCCATATCCATATTTGCGTGTGCATATGCTGTCTGATTCCCCGAATCGTTAGAGACAGTTAGACTAATCTTGACCGTTTCGCCAGGGTAAAGCCTTTGCCCGCCGTTTTCATACTGCCACGACCAGCTACAAGTGGCAAGATAAATTGTGCGATCTTGACTGGCAGGAGGGTTTTCAAAGTGCAGCAAGACACTGTTTTCGCTATAAGAAGCGATGCGAGTTTCGTTGAAAGGCGAGGTGCTTTCTTGCGTCACCGTCTCAACATACTCCCAATAACCGCTCTCCTGGGCCGACGGCCTGGCCAAAACCAAGCCCGTTGGTAGCAACAGCAAGCCAATCAAAATCAGCCCCAAACCGATTTTGTTATGCCAGCTATTCATAAGGCCACCTCCCCACAAACAATTGTCTGTACAATTATTATAGCCCACGACTATAAAGTTTTATCCCAAAATGAAGGTGACCTTTCTATGGCCGCAAACCATCGCAGTGAATTATTTCCGGGACTTTAACAAGCAGAAAATTCACACCACTTCTTATTAATCACTATACCGCAGCGGATTATTCTCCACATACGCATACCAATCCCAGCCCCGCACGTCGCCGGGCGGCACAAAGCGGACTCGCTCACCATCCGTTACCATCACTGTTACCTTCACAATCGCAAACACCTGCCTGAATAGGATATTTTGCAGAAAT
>JAIWNK010000069.1 GCA_020216845.1 Anaerolinea sp.
AGCTTGCCCCCACTCAACAATCTTCAACTCATTGGTAACCAAAGCCACCACCGTCGGCTGCTGCCACAAAATTTGGTTGCCTTCGGCAATCACGGTGTTTTCAGTCCCCAGGTCTATCCCCAACTCGCGCGAAAAAATCGGCATAGAAGTTTCCTTAAAACAAATTTTTCAACGCCCGGAACGAGTGCGACGATAACGCCGCGCCGACTCAAGGCGTAAATTGGAGCGGCGCAAGGCCGCCTGAGCAGTCAGATGGCGATCGGGGTCTGGGCCCAAGTCTTGCTTGAGCAACTCCTCAGCTCGCTGCCTGGCGCGCTCAGCTCGCTCCAGGTCAATTTCTTCCACATTTTCGGCGGCATCCGCAAGCACCGTCACCTGATCGGGTTGCACCTCTGCAATCCCACCCGCGACGGTAAAATACTGCTCCTCCTTCGCCGTACGCACAGTAATCACACCATAGTGTAACACCGTCAGCAAGGGCGCATGGTGTGGCAAAATGCCCATCATGCCTTCCACACCCGGCAAAAGCACCATTTCTACATCCCCCTGATATACGATGCGGTCTTGCGAAACAATCTCACAACGAATCGGCATCCTATCCTGCTTCCTTAGGACATATTGCGGGCGTTTTCAACCGCTTCATCAATCGTGCCAACCATATAGAAGGCCTGCATTGGCAAAGCATCATGCTTGCCATCCAAAATCTCCCGAAAGCCGCGCACCGTTTCCTTCAACGGCACATACCGCCCCGGACGACCGGTGAATTGTTCTGCCACAAACATCGGCTGCGAGAAGAAGCGCTCAATCTTGCTCGCCCGCGAGACCAACAACTTGTCATCCTCGCTCAGTTCATCAATGCCCAAGATTGCTATAATGTCTTGCAGGTCTTTGTAGCGCTGCAGCACACGCTGCACCTCACGTGCCGTGTTGTAATGCTCCTGCCCCACCACTGTCGGGTCAAGAATACGCGAAGTCGAAGCCAACGGATCTACCGCCGGGAAAATGCTCTTCTCCGCAATGGATCGTTCCAAAGCGATGGTCGCATCCAAATGGGTAAAGGTCGCCACCGGTGCCGGGTCAGAATAATCATCTGCCGGCACATAAACAGCCTGCATCGAAGTAATCGAACCTGTGCGCGTCGAGGTAATCCGCTCTTGCAGCTCACCCATTTCCGTCGCCAAAGTTGGCTGATAGCCCACTGCTGAAGGCATACGTCCCAACAACGCTGATACCTCTGACCCCGACATGGTGAAGCGGAAAATATTATCAATGAATAACAACACATCGCGGCCCTGATCGCGGAAATATTCCGCCATGGCCAACGCCGAAAGTGCCACCCGCAAACGCACCCCCGAAGGTTCGTTCATCTGCCCAAACACCATCACCGTGTCTTTCATCACGCCCGACTCGATCATTTCGCGATAGAGTTGCGTACCCTCACGCGTTCGCTCCCCAACCCCAGCAAAGACGGAATTGCCCTGATGCACCGTGGCAATCGAACGAATCAGCTCTTGGATGATGACCGTTTTGCCAACCCCCGCACCGCCAAAAATGCCCGTCTTGCCACCTTTGGTAAACGGAGCAATCAGGTCAATCACCTTCAGCCCCGTCTCAAACACCTCCACACGCGTAGACTGTTCCTCAAACAAGGGCGCTGGACGATGGATGGGGTAATACTCAGCTGCCTCAACGGGGCCACGATTATCAACTGGACGCCCCAAAACATTGAAGACCCGACCCAAAGTTTGCGGGCCAACGGGCACCAGGATCGGATGATGGGTACGGCGCACCTGCAAGCCACGCGGCAACCCATCGGTCGTATCCATCGAAACGCAACGCACCTGACTTTCGCCCAAATGACGCTGCACTTCCAAAATCAGCTCACTTTCCCCAGGGCGAATTACTTCCAAAGCCTCATAAATCTCCGGCAAATCCTCTTCCGGGAAGTACACATCCACCACGCTGCCCTGTACCTGAGTCACCCGTCCATTTGCATCGTTCATGCCCTGACCTCCACCAAAAGAACTCATGATTGCACCTGCGCATTTGCCCCGCCAACAATATCCAGCATATCGTTGGTGATGGCCTGCTGACGTGCCTTGTTATACTGAAGTTGCAATTCTTCGATCAATTCCATCGCATTATCGGTTGCATTGCGCATCGCCACCATGCGCGCCGCATGTTCACTGGCCTGCGAAGATAAAATTGCCTGATAAATTTGGATGGCTGTAAAGCGCGGCACAATCTGATTGATCAGCTCTGTGCTATCGGGCTCATAGGTAAAAACACTATGCGAATTGCCGTGCCCTGGCTCCATCTCCCACGGCAAAATCTTGCAGACGCGCGGTTCCTGGTGCAACATGGTACGAAACTCTGTGTACGCCACATACACCTCGTCCACCCGCTGCGAAACAAACTCATCCATCAGCAAACGCCCAATCATTGAAACGTCCATAAAGCTCGGCGGGCTAGGCAATTGGCTAAACTCGGCCAGCAATTCTTTGCGGCGACGAGCCAACATATCACGCCCCTTGCGCCCAACGGCCACGTACGCAACCGGAACCTCAAACTTGGCAAAATATTGCAGCGTATAGCGCAAGATATTGACGTTATACGCACCCGCCAGGCCGCGATCCCCTGAAATCATCAAAACCGCCACCTTGCGCACCGGTTCTCGGTCGGTCAGCAGCGGATGCAAATTTTGCACAGGCTGTCGGGCAAGATGCACCAACACCTTGCGCGCCTTTTCGGAATAGGGGCGCGTCGCCAAATCCGCTTGCATCGCACGGCGCACCTTGCTGGCACTAACCGTCTCCAGGGCACGCGTCACTTGCGATAGGTTTTTGACACTGCGGATGCGCAGCCGCATTTCACGGGTTGAAGACATAGCGCTCCTGTTTCATTTCCAGGTCGAATTAAACGCCTCAATGGCGGTTTTCAATTTCTCTTCTGTTTCTGGCGTAATCTGCTTGCGTGTGGCAATGTCCCGTCCCACTTCTGGATAAGACACTTCCATATAGCGCAAGAAGCCCAATTGCCAGGCCCGCATCTGTGAAACCGGAATTTCATCCAACAGCCCCTTCACCCCCGCATACAAAACCATCACCTGATTTTCCAATGCAATCGGTTCATATTGCGGCTGTTTGAGCAGCTCTTGCAAACGCATGCCCCGATTCAACTGTGCCTGCGTAGCCTTATCCAAATCGGAACCAAATTGCGCAAAAGCCGCCAGGTCGCGATAAGCTGCCATATCCAGGCGCAAACGACCAGCAACCTGCTTCATCGCCTTGGTCTGCGCCGCACCGCCCACGCGCGAAACCGAAATACCCACATTAATTGCCGGGCGAATGCCAGCATTGAACAGGTTGTTCTCCAGGTAAATCTGCCCGTCGGTGATGGAGATGACATTTGTTGGCACATAAGCCGAAACATCGCCCAACAATGTTTCAATGATCGGCAACGCCGTCAGCGAACCACCGCTGCCAGCCAACTTGACCACGCGACAATCTTGCGCATTCGGCAACGCCTTGAGCGCCTGTTCCGCCTCATGCCGGGAAAGCGGCCCATCATAAACCACGCCATTGATTGAATCGGCACGGCTCGCTTCTGCACCCGCAAAATCTTTGCTGACAATAACGTACTTCACCGCCATGCGCGATGCCCGCTCCAACAGGCGGGAATGCAAATAGAACACATCCCCCGGATATGCCTCACGACCCGGCGGACGCCGCATCAGCAAGGAAACCTGCCGATAGGCCCAGGCGTGTTTGGAAAGATCGTCATAGATGACCAATGCATCCTGACCGTTCTCCATGAATTCTTCGCCAATCGCGCAACCCGCGTAGGGCGCAATATACTGCATCGCCGCCGACTCATCCGCCGCAGCAACCACCACAATCGTATGCGCCATGGCCCCGTAGCGCTCCAACAAATTCACCGTGCGCGCAATCGCCGCCTTCTTTTGGCCAATGGCCACATAGATACAAATCAGGTCTTTGCCTTTTTGGTTGATGATGGTATCAATCGCCAAAGCCGTCTTGCCAGTTTGCCGGTCGCCAATGATCAATTCGCGTTGCCCGCGCCCAATCGGAATCATCGCATCAATCGCCATGATGCCTGTTTGCACCGGTGTATCCACATCCTGCCGTTCAACCACCCCCGGCGCAATTCGTTCCACCGGACGGTAGCCAGAAGCCTGAATGGGCCCACGCCCATCAATCGGCTCACCCAACGCGTTCACCACCCGGCCAATCAGCGCCGGGCCAACCGGCACCGAAGCAATCCGCCCGGTTGTGCGCACCGACATACCCTGAACGATTTCACTGTATTCTCCCAAGACAATCACACCTACCTGATCTTCGCGCAGGTTGAAGGCAATCCCCATCACACCATTTTCAAACTGCACCAATTCTTGGGCACGCACTCCCTCAAGACCAGAAACCTCTGCAATGCCATCACCTGCCTGCAGCACCGAGCCAATATTTTGCACTTCCAACGTTGGCTCAAAAGCCGCAATCTTCCCTTGCAAATCGGCTGTCAATTGTTTGACCAGGTCTGTCATTGAACCTCCACCATCATCCGGGTTGTCTCTTTAAAACAAGATTTCATTTAACGAGTTAATGATACCTGAAAGCACAAGCATTGTCCAGTTCTAAACAGTGCGTGTTTCTACATTTCATGTCTCAATTTCATCAAACAGTCCGTCCAATTCTGCCGCAGGCACGTCAAAAACCGCGCCCGTTGGCGGCAACGCCTCTTCCGTCATCCATTCCGGCAAACGGTCATCGGCCCTGCCCAGACCAGCAGCACGGTTAAAGGCCCGTTCCAGGCGCAAGGTTTGCCGCCCCAACACCTGTAAAATATCCGTCCCCACTTGCCAGCCATAGCGCGCGTTGAGCAGATCGCGCAACGCCTCGGGCGCAGCCGCAAAGCCAAACCCAGCAAAGATGCACGCTCCCAACGTATCATAACCAGCCATATTGATCTGCGCCGTGCGCGAAAGCGTCACTTGCCCTTGTGGATTGAGATGATCTACCTTTGCGCGAATGGTCAACCCAGCGGTATGGTCAGCGCCCTGCGGGCTTGTTGCATAGGTGACGCCCGTTCCCTTAATGGCACGCGGGTCATAAGCCGAAAGCGCCTGCCCCTTCACCGCCGGCACGCGCCGTACGCCCAAAACGCGCCCGGTCAGAGCTGCGCCGCATCCCAACAAGCGTCCCAAAGGCGTGCCATGCCGCACCTCCTCCAACAACATCAGCGCACGCTCCGCATCGCCGAAATTCAGGAGCCCTGCCTGCGCTGCCACGCCCAACGCCGCGCCCAAATCAATCGTATCCAGCCCCAAATCATTGGCGACATAGTTTAACCGAGCAATTGCATCCAAATCTGCAATGCCCAAGTTGCTGCCCATCAACCCAATCGTCTCATATTCCAAGGGCGAGACGATTGTCCGTCCATCTGCACCAGCAAACACATTCGAACTGCGAATGACACACCCCGCCATACAAGCATGAGAGGGGTCAGCCTCGCCCCCACGTGCCAACAATACCTCTCGTAATTGCTCACCGGCGATCTGCTCAATTTGTTCAAATTGCCCGCGGCTAAAGCCACACACCGGCAACGCCCCGAACTGATTGCTCAACGTTGCCACACCCGCAGTGCCAAGCTCACGATAAATTTTCGTCTGCGGCTGCGCCAGCAACGCCTCAAGAAAGGCTTTTTGCGCCGCCCGATACGCCGTTGCATCCTGCAGCGGCGGTCTGCTGCCTCCCTCGCCGTCAAACACAATCGCCTTAAGCCGTTTGCTGCCCATCAATGCCCCCAACCCACCCCGAGCGCTGATCCGCGAGGGCACACCATCCTTATCCAGATGAACGATACCCGCCGTCAAGAGGCCCATCTCTCCCGCCGGGCCAATCAGTGCCAGTGCCACCCGATTGCCATACCGCTGCCGCAAATATGCTGCGCTGTCATACACCCCCAGGCCCAAACAGTCTCCAGCCGATTCAAAGCGCACCCCCGAAGAACTGATATGCAAGATCTGCCAGTCCATCCCCTGTGCTTGCCCTTCGATGATCAATGCCTTCAGCCCAAGCCCTGCCAACACCAGGCCAGTTGTCCCACCAGCGTTGCTTTCCTTTACCCCGCCCGTCAGCGGGCTTTTACCGCCGACAGAAATGCGATCACAACTGGAGAGCATATGCCCGACCAACAAACCGGGCGCAAAGATGAGTTTGTTCTGCCGCCCCAACGGGTCGCAGGTTGCCGGCACCTCGTCCAGCAAAATCCTGGCAATCAATCCACGTCCGCCCAGACGCTGCCATTCATCCAGGCAAGGCGTTTTTGTCCACGTCTGATGGCCTACATCTACCCGCACAATCATGCTTTTCCTCCTGTTTGGCATAAATCAAAAGGGGCTGCTCCACTCGTTCAGAACAGCCCCCCTTCTACTTCAGCCGATTAGCACACCGCTAATAAGAAGAATTGGAATGTGAAATCTCCAGCCCATTGACCTGCATGAACATCGGCACAATCACCGCGGTTGGGTTCCGCTCGCCATAGCTGCTGGAAGTGTTATACGGTGCGGTCACACTCGAAACCCACGCCACCCGCTCGCCAAACAAATCGAGCAAGCTCTGCGTCAGACGCACATTATACGGCACAGCAATGGAGCCATCGCGCTTGAGCAACAGCGCCCCAAAGCGGGAGCTCGCCGTCACCACCCCTTGTGAAGGGTTAACAATGTTCATGTAATGCAAGAAAGGAATATACAGCACGTCGCGCTCACGCGGCATACGCGCCAATTCCTCCACCGTTGCAACAGGCACATCCCCGCCCGCCATCACCAGGCTGCGAGCCGGCACCGTATGCCCGGTTGGCTTCATACCGAACTCATCGGCGTCATCCTGCATCCACATAAAGCCCTGGAAAACGCCTTTTTGCACCAACGGGAAAGGCTGCCGCTCCATACCCATAAAATCAAAGCGGAAGGGGAAGGTTTCGCGCCGGTTCGGATCATCCACCAGGGTAAATTGCTCCGAGAAGACCTTTTGCCCCACTTGTTCTTCACTCAAAAAGGAAAAGCCACGTTTGTAAGCCCCGCCACTGAAGCCAATCCAATTCATGGTGGAAAGCAAATCCGCCACAGCAGCCTGCCCGAGCACAATGTCATAGGTGCCCAATGGCAATTGCATCGCCGGCTGTTCCTTATAGCAGCGCACCAAAAACGCCAATTCGCGCCGCAACGCCTCAGGGTTCAGGTCAGCTTTTTGCTGTGCCGATTGCTCTGCCGTCACCTCCCACTTCAGTTGACGATGCGCCAACACCACGCTAATTTGGGCATCCGTTGTCTGAAAATATTGCGTGTGCTCACTCAACGTGTTGATCTGCGCCCAAATATTGACCCCCGAGGAAAAGATACCCGAAAGCAACAGCTCTTCTTCTTCCAACCCCGCCACAGCCTGATTGAAAAACGCCAAGCGCTCTTCGCTGCTCATCGCGGCTAGCGCCGGGTCAAAAGCACTCTCATCGGCAAAATCCTGCTTGAATACCGGGATGGTCATATCGTATCCCAACGGCTGAGCGTGATGTGCCATCTCAACCGCCAGGTCAATGCCCCGCTTCATCTCATCCAGATCATCCAGACCAGTGATCATGCTATATTCCGCGCGCCGCCGCCCATCATAGGCTTCCACGCCCAGGCGAATGATGTGTTCATTGGTGTTGAGCGAAACCGCTGAATTGGCAAACCGCATCAACGAGCTATCTTCCTCGTGATAAATCACGCTAACCAAATAGCCCTTCTCTACCGCGTAAGCACGCAACGTCTGCAAAAGGTGTAAGATGTTGTCTTTCATGTTCATTCTCCAATCCGAACATTGTCAAAGCGACAAACCGGCACGCCATGCCCCAGCTGCATAATTTGGTTAGGCTGTCCCTTGCCACAATTATCCACAAATTGCACACTCCAGGTCGAGGCATCACCAACAGCGGAGAGTGAATTCCAGAATGGCACAGTCGCACCCTTATACGTCGCATTTTTGACCACGCCCGTCACGCGCCCATCTTCCACCATCCAACCAATTTCAGTGGCAAAGTGGAACTGTTCGCGGTTTGAGCCAATAGACCAGCTGCGGTCGCCATCCAAAATAATGCCGCGCTCCGTCGCCTGCACAATATCTTCCAGCGTGCCATCCTGGCCCGGGTCAATATTGATATTGGTCATTCGTTCAATCGGCACCCGATAGAAGGCCGTCGCACGATTGGCGCCACCACTGCCATTGAAAATCGTCCGATGCGCCCGCGCATTCGCCTCTTCCACCATCTGCCGGCCGGTAATTGCTCCGACCAAAATACCCCGATCAATCAAAACCGTATTCTGCGTCGGCACCCCATCATCATCATAGCCAAAGCTGCCCGGCGAATTGATCAACGTCCCATCCGCCCGAGCTGTCAACTTCTCAGAACCATAGCGCAGCTTGCCGAAATCATCCAGCGTGACAAACGAGCCACCAGCAAAGGCCAGCTCATAGCCCAAGATGCGATCGAGCTCCAACGCATGGCCAATCGTCTCATGCGTCTGCAGGAACATGATCCCCGGCAGCAAAATGACAGAGCGATCTTCTTTGGGGCAGTTTTCCGCAGTCCGCAGCTCATTCAACTCGCGTACAATCCGTTCTGCCTGTTGTGCAAAAAAGTCTGGATCGAACGATTCCCAGCCGCGCGTTTCGCCGCGCCGGTTCAGCCGAAAGGTGCGCACCTGCATGCCACCTTGTGCATCGCGCCCCGATACACGCAGCCCACCAAACACCTCGGTGATGCGCTTCTCAATCTGACTGCCTTCCGAATCAAGAAAGATAATCTGCTTGCGCATCAAATCCATCGAAGCCATGCGCTGCTCCACCCCTGCTTGTGCCATCAACTCATCCAGGCGGCTTAAGAAAGCCACTCGCTCGGTCAGCGGCACACCAAATGGATCTACCCGACAGGGGCTTTCAAAACTGGCCTGAATGCTATCTTTTTCCGCCAAACGCACAGGAAACGTCACCCGTTCTGCTGCCGCACGCGCATTCTCCAGTGCTTTTTCAAACACCACGGCCAGGTCACTTGTCTCCGACGAAGCACAAAAGCCCCAAGCACCCTGATACAGCACCCGCACGCCAATACCGCTTTCGCGATTGGTATGGGCACTCTTCAAGTTGCCATTCCACATCGTCAAGCTACTGGTCTCATCCAAGGGATACCAACGGGCGTCTACATACGTAGCGCCTTTTGCCATAATGCGTTCAATTTGTTGTTGGATTTGTTTTTGCATTGTGCACTCCATGAATTTCCATCTGGTCATTTGTGCCAGAATCTCATTATCTCATAAAAGAGACTTTTTCATACCGCAATTCATCCCCTTCGCGATAGTCAATTGTCAGAAGAGCCACGCTGGCCCGTCTGAGGATACCCAAACGGGCCAGAAAACCAGCTCACAGCGCAAACTCACTCTTCCACCCGCACAAACTGACTGTTATACAGGTTGGCGTAGAAGCCATTGTTGGCAAGCAATTGCTCATGCGTGCCTTGCTCCACAATGTCACCCTCATTGACCACCAAAATCCAATCCGCATCACGAATTGTGGACAGACGATGTGCAATGATGAAGCTTGTGCGGCCCTGCATCAGGCGGCGCATTGCCTCTTGGATCAGCAATTCCGTATGTGTATCCACCGAGCTGGTCGCCTCATCCAAAATCAGCATGGGCGGGTTCACCAAGAAGGCACGCGCAATCGTCAGCAATTGTTTCTGCCCGGCAGAAATATTGCTCGTTTCCTCATTCAGCACCATCTGATAGCCCCCCGGCAGAGAGCGCACAAAGTGATCCGCATGAGCAGCGCGCGCCGCCGCAATCGCATCTTCTTCAGTCGCATCTTCCCGGCCATAGCGAATATTATCCAGAATGGTGCCATTGAACAGCCATGTATCTTGCAGCACCATGCCAAACTGATGCCGCAAG
>JAIWNK010000070.1 GCA_020216845.1 Anaerolinea sp.
TCGGCACGACGCAACGATCGGATATCGTGACCATCCACCAGAATTGCGCCCTCGTTAACGTCATAAAAACGCATCAGCAGCTTGACCAGGGTTGTCTTGCCTGCGCCGGTTGGGCCAACAATCGCCACACGCTTGCCCGGTTGCACCTGCGCCGAGAAGTTTTTGATCACAATCTTATCCGGGGTATAGCCAAAGCGCACATTGCGGAATTCCACCGCCCCGTGCACCCGACCAACCTCAACCGGGGTATCCGTCTCTGCCGGCTCATCCGCCTCGCCCAAGAATTCAAACACCCGCTCTGCCGCCGCAGCTGTTTGTTGCAGCACATTTGAGATATTGGCCAGCTGCGTAATGGGCTGTGTGAACGAGCGCACGTACTGAATGAAAGCCTGAATATCCCCCACGGTAATCAGGTTGCGCACAGCCAACGAAGCACCCAACACCACCATGCCCACATAGCCCAGGTTGCCAACGAAATTCATCATTGGCATCATAATCCCCGACAAAAATTGCGACTTCCAGGCGGAACCGTACAACGTGTCGTTCAGGCCCTGGAACTTTTTCACGCTGCGCGCCTCACCGTTGAAAGCCTTCACCTCCACATGCCCGGCAAACATTTCTTCAATGTGCCCATTGACATGACCGAGATAGTCCTGCTGCTGACGGAAATAGCGCTGCGAATGCTTGACGATGAACTGCACAATGAACAGCGAAATCGGCACAATCAACAACGCCACCAACGTCATCTGCCACGAAATGGTCAGCATCATCACCAACACACCCAGCACAGTCGTCACCGACGTGATGATTTGCGACAGGCTCTGACTCAACGTCTGATTGACCGTATCCACATCATTGGTGATGCGCGACAAAATTTCGCCATGATTGGTGCCATCGAAATACCGCAACGGCATGCGGTTGATTTTTTCAGCAATATCACGTCGCAAGCGATAGGTGATATCTACCGACACACCGGTCATAATCCACCCTTGCACATATGCAAGCAGCGCCGAAACCACATACAGGCCCAAAGCCAGCAACAGAATTTGCCCAATTGCGGCAAAGTCAATGCCGGTGCCCGTACCGGCGATCTGCCCCATCACCCCTTCAAACAGCTTGGTCGTCGCCTGACCAAGAATCTTAGGCCCAAAGATGGAGAAAACCGTCGAAGCCACCGCCAGCAAAATGACCAACGCCGTCACCCAGCGATATGCCCCCAAATAACCAATCAACTTTCGCATCGTCCCCTTAAAGTCGCGCGCCTTTTCACCTTTCATCATCCCCATCGGGCCACCACGACCGAACCCCGGTCCAGGCCCACCTGCGCGCCCTACGGCCATATTCGACGGGCGATTTTCATTGCCAACAGGTTTCGAAGCAGGTGTATTGCTCATGCCAATTCCTCCTGACTCAGTTGCGAGAGCGCAATATCACGATAAACATCGCAAGTCTTCATCAGCTCCTGATGCGTGCCCTTACCAACAATCTCGCCCTCATCCAACACAATAATCTGATCCGCTGATTTGATCGTTGCCACACGTTGCGAAACGATGAAGACCGTGCTGTTGCCCACGTATTTCTTCAACGCCCGCCGCAAGGCGGCATCCGTTCGGTAATCCAACGCCGAAAAGCTATCATCGAAAATGTAAATCGAAGCACCGGTCACCAACGCACGGGCAATTGCCAGACGCTGCCGCTGCCCACCCGAAACATTCGTGCCGCCTTGTGAAATCTCCGTTGCCATGCCATCCGGGCTTGCCTCAATAAACTCCTTTGCCTGAGCAATTTCAGCCGCACGCTGCAGCTGTTCTTCGGTTGCATCCTCGTCACCATAGCGTAAATTACTTTCAATCGTGCCCGTAAACAAATTGCTACGCTGCGGCACATAACCAATATGGGCACGCAGTTCGTGCTGCGGCACCTGACGAATATCTATCCCGTCAATGCGGATTGCGCCTTCCACCACATCATAAAACCGTGGAATCAGGCGCACAATGGTAGATTTACCCGATCCGGTTGTGCCAATGAATGCCGTCGTCTGCCCTGGACGAGCTGTAAAGGTAATGTTGCACAATACATTCTCATCCGCATCCGGATAGCGGAACGACACATGATCAAATTCCACCTCGCCGCGAAACGGCTCAGGAAAACGGACCGAATTCTCAGGTTCAACAATACTCGGCTTCACTTCCAGCACATCCGCAATACGGTTGGCCGAAACCGAGGCACGCGGCAGGATGATGAACATCATGGACATAAACATGAAGGCAAAGAAAATTTGCATCGCATATTGCATGAAAGCCATCATATCGCCCACCTGCATCTGCGCCTGACTGATCTGATGAGCGCCAACCCAAATAATCAACAAGGATACAGAACTCATCAGCAATGTCATCAATGGCATCAATACCACCATCGCCCGGTTGACAAACAACGTGTTGTTCGTCAAATCCAGGTTGGCACGGTCAAAGCGTTGCTCTTCAAAAGACTGCCGATTGAATGCGCGCACCACCATCATACCGCTCAGGTTTTCGCGCACCACCCGGTTTAAGTTATCAATCAAAGTTTGAATCTTGCGGAAGCGCGGCAGCGTCACCGAGAAAATGCCCAGGATCAAACTGATCAAGATGACAACCATCAAACCAATGATCCACCCCATCGAAGGGGCCGTATGCAAGGCACGAATCAGGCCGCCCACGCCAATCACCGGGGCATAGAACACCATCCGAATGACGATCATCGTCAACATTTGCATCTGATTGACATCATTGGTTGCCCGCGTAATCAGCGAAGCAGTGGAGAATTTTTCAATCTCAGCACTGGCAAAATCTGAAACGCGCACGAACACCGCCTCACGCAAATCGCGCGCTGCGCCGGCTGCCACGCGCGCCGAAATCAGCCCAACCAAAATCGTGGCCGTGACCGACAGCAACGTAATCAGCAGCATCATTCCACCTGTGCGCAGGATATAGCTGCTCTGCACAGCCGTCATATTCACGCCCAGCGCTTCCAGCTCTGCCCGCGCCACAGCAATGCCCATCTGATTGATCATGCTCTCGCCCAAAGTCGCGAACTGCTCCTGAATCGCCGTAATCATGCCGGTGCGCTGCTCAGCAGGCATCTTGCCCAGCACATCCAACAACGTCATACCCGGCGGCAGCTTGGAGGGATCAAAGCCCAAGACCTGCCCCATGGCTGCCATTTTTTCCGGGTCACTTTGCAGCTGTTCAAGAAACGAAAGCGTCACCAGGCCACGTCCAACAATTGGCGTTAAGGCCTCACGCTGCGTAGCATCCAACGTCTGTAACACATATAAAGCCTGTCCATTCAGCGCAGAATATTTCGCCGCAATATCGGCATAGCCTGCTGCTGAAGGCTCAATCCGCGTATAAGCCGCCTGCACCTGCGCTTGTTCAGCTGACGTCAGAAACAAAAGCATATGATCATACGTCTCGGTCCGCAACGCATCCGGCAAAGCGCTCTCCACCCCACCTTGTTGCAAGCCAATATTGACAATACGCGACAAATAATCGGGCAATGCCAAATCGGCGTTGGCCTGCACAAACAACAGCACAATGGCCAACAACACCCAACCAGCATACTTACGAATATAAGGGAAGAGTCTAAACATAGGTCATTTCACCACGGTAAATAATTTTTCAAGCATCCCATCCAACGAGGTTCGCATCTTACACCTGCTCATTCTTCTCATCCAATGTCTCGGCACGTTCAATCAAAATGCGCAAAGCAGTCGCAACCTGCTCTTGCTCTGCTTCCGAAAGCAACGCCGGCAAGCGATCCAGCCAGCTCTGACGCGCAGCAACACTCTCCTGCACAACCTGTTGCCCGGCTTCGGTCAACGTCATGCGCCGATTGCGGCGGTCCAGCGGATCTTCCGAACGCTGCACCAACCCCTGCTGCACCAGGCGCTCCAACAACTGACTCGCCGCCGCGGCCGTCACGCCCATCTCATCCGCCAATTCCGACACGCCACACGCCCCCTTGTGCCGCAAACGGAAAAGCACGTTCAACTGCGGCACCGAGTAATTGTTTTGTTTGGCATACAGCATAAAGCCGCGCATGGAATAGCGGATCGTCACGCACATCCACTCATGCAATATTTGAGAAAGAGGAGGAGACATTGTCTGAATAGTTCAGTCCTTTTTATATTTAATACGACTTGAATATAAAACAAAATTTACGAATTGTCAAGAGACCGGTCAGATAAGATTTTGTACAAACGAATTGCTCCTTGCTTTTTATGACAATATTTGTAATAATTATCATAAATCATCCGGCGCAACTACTACTCAAGGAGCTCTTTGCTATGATTTCGCCTCGTTCTTTTGCAAGCCTGACACTTTTGTTTGTCTTGTTGATCAGCACCGCCTGCACCAACATTCCAGCCACTATCCCTACCGCCACCCCAACGCCCACCACTGTCAGCGCGGCCCTGACCACCCCCACCCTGCCACCTCCACCCGCCCCAAGCACCCCCACCTCCGCCACCGTCATTCCAACGGCCACAGCGCCTGTCCTCACCCCCGCAGGCGGTGACCCCGCCTGCCTGAATGGCAGCTGGCGCATGGAAGCCGAACAAATCAACGACAAACTCAGTCAACTCATCAATGTCCCCGCCGGAACCCCCTTACCACAAGCTCAACCCGGCAGCTTCATGCTCCTCACCTTCCAACCCAATGGCACATGGAGCATGACCGGCAACGCCACCCTGCGCGGTGAACTCCCGGATGGCTACATCGAAGGGACAGCCAACTACAACCTATCTGGCACTTATTCAGCCAACGACACCACCCTCACCCTTACTTCCACCACACATATTATCAACTTCGACACCCTGCGCGCCAACATCAACGGCCAACAGGTAGAAATTCCCCTCACCACCAACCCCTTCCCACCCGAAGCCTTCGACATGCCTTCCAGCGCAACCTATCGTTGCACAAGCGCACAATTACAAGTTAGCTACACCATCCATGGCCTCAACGCAACTGAAACCTGGTTGCCCAGCCGATAAAACGGCTTTTAATTGTTTACATAGCTTTAACCTGTTCAAAGTTCATCCATTACTAAGCGCTGATAAAATTGAGAAAAGCATTTTCAAAGTTTAATGGATGAATTGATGCCAAATACTTGTCCTCACTGCGGAACAGCGCTTCCCCCAACAGCACAACGCTGCGACCGATGTGGCGCGCCCATTGCCACTGCGCCAGGCTTCCATCCCGACGCAGTTACATTCTTCCTCACAAGCAAGGCCGACCCCGCATCGTCAGAGCAGAAACGTCCCACCCCCAGCCTGCCGTTGAAAAATAAGGGCTGTTTCCTGCCGTTTGCAATCGGATGGGTTGTGATCTGCATCTTGTTTCTGCTGCTTGGCATCCGTCAATCGTTGAACGAATTGACCGAATATAGCCGCCTCAAAACAGCCGGCAAAACCGCTCTCGCCACCATCACCCAATTGGAAGTCGAATCAGATGATGATTCAAATTCCTATTACGCCTACTATCAATTCAATGCAGAAATAAACGGCGACCAGGCACGCTTCAACGGCATGGACCACATCTCGGCCAAGACCTACCGGGCGCTCAACGTTGGTCAAACAGCAGCGGTAGTTTATTGGTCTTCCGATCCAAACGTCTCAGCGCTTCAATCCGAATTCAAATTTCCCTTTGCCACCCCGCTCATCATTCTATGCATGTTGGTGCCATTCACAATCATAGGGGTAGTTTTTCTGCAAAATTCATCCAAAGGCGTCCTGCAGATTCGTAAATTACGCTTGCATGGTCAACTTGTACAAGGTAAAATCTCTGACCGTTGGCAAGACAAAGATTCGGATGGCGATCCCACCTATATCCTTGCCTACACATTCCGTGCAACCCTCCCCGATCAGAGAACAGAAGTCATCACCCGCGCCGAACAAGATCAACGCCTGTACCAACGCTACCAAAAAGGCCAAACCGTCACCATTCGCTACCTGCCCGAAGATCCACAAATTTGTGAGATTGTGGAATAAAGAGCTTCCTTTGGATGATAGGCACAAGGCCGTGACTACCATCCAGTCACGGCCTTTTTTCATCACCTCTGTCCTTGCCCGTGCCTCCAGGCACCACATCCCTACCTGCGCAGGGGCAAGGCATAACACCAGGCCGCCCCGCTCATACCCCAGCCATGCCCAAACCTGTGCTACAATCAGGTTGGGCAACAAAAAGAGCCACCGAAGGGATTCGAACCCATGACCTGGCGTTTACGAAACGTCTGCTCTACCGGCTGAGCTACGGTGGCGTGCCGCCTATTATACCAAGTTTTTGCAAAACGGCAAGAGGAATCATGAACATTGCAATGCTTTCTTACCACACCTGCCCACTCGCCACACTGGGCGGCAAAGATACCGGCGGCATGAACGTCTACGTCCGTGAGCTTACCCGTCACCTTGGTCAGCGAGGCGTGCATGTAGATGTCTTCACCCGTTCACAAGATGAACACGTTCCGCACGTCCTGCACGACCTGGGCTACGGCAACCGCGTTGTGCACATTCCAGCTGGGCCCGAAACGCCATTGCCTAAAGCCGAACTTGCCACGTACTTGCCGGCCTTCGCCGAAGGCATTCAACAATTTGCAGCTGAAAAAGGCATCCACTACGACCTCATCCACAGCCATTATTGGATGTCTGGCATTGCCGCGCGGCAATTGCAAACCGTCTGGCAAACGCCGATTGTGCACATGTTTCACACCCTGGTGCAGATGAAAAACCGCGTTGCCCGCAGCCCCGAAGAAAAAGAGGGTGACTATCGCCTGATTGGCGAGCGGCAAATTCTTCAGTTTGCCGATCGCATCATTGCCGCCACCCCCGCCGAACAGGCCCAACTACAATTCCTCTACCAGGCCGACCTGCGCAAGGTGATCATCTTGCCGCCGGGCGTAGACACAGCACGTTTCTACCCCATCCCGGCAGATGAGGCCAAAGCCGTTATTGGCATCCCCCCCACAGACCGCATGATCTTATTCGTCGGGCGCATTGAACCGCTCAAAGGAATTGACACCCTGCTCCATGCCATGTCCTGCCTCTACAACGATGGTGTGCAATGTCAGCACCCCCATTACCTTGCCATCATTGGTGGCGATCCATCCGTCAGCGCGCAGGAAATGAACGCTGAAATGGCCCGCCTGCAAGCCCTGGCCTGTGAGCTCAACATCCGCGATGTGGTGCTCTTTCTCGGCAAACGCAGTCAAGACTTGTTGCCCTACTACTACTCCGCCGCCGAGGTGTTGGTCATGCCTTCGCACTACGAATCGTTTGGCATGGTCGCACTGGAAGCCATGGCCTGCGGCACGCCGGTGATTGCCTCACAAGTCGGTGGGTTGGCTTTTCTCGTCCAGGATGGCAAAACCGGTTTCGTCATCCCCGATGATGACCCTGGCCAATTATGCCAACGGCTGGCCCAAATCTTGCGCCAACCGGACCTGCGTCAAACCCTTAGCCAACAAAGCGCTGCCCATGCGCAAAAGTATGCCTGGCCGTTGATTGCTGAACAGATGGTCCAGCTTTACCAATCTGTTCTAAGCCAACAACCACTTGCTAAATTAGCTGCCCCATAAAAACACTGACGACAATCAGCAAAAAGAACCACAACCAAATTGCCGTCCACATGCGCGCCAGGCGCTGCCGCGCCCGCAAAAACAGCCACACCGCGCTCACCAACACACCAAACAACGCCAAATAGCCACTGAACAAATACGTGCGCACAAAAATCGGGTGCCAGTTAGCCAACATTTCCTGAGCATCCAGGAAAAAGCGCGCCGCCCAGCTCATCAAAAACACCATACCAAAAAACCGCCCGCCCAAAGGCAGCACGCGCCGCCACAAAACCGTCACCACCATTCCGGTAAAAATCAGCCACAGCAACGCTGTCTGCCCTGTTAATGCCTTCTCTCCCAAATAGTCTGACAAAGAGCAGGCAAACCAGCCCACCAGGCCACCAATCACACCATGCCAAACGCGCGTCACATCGCGAGGCAACGTCAGGCTTCGGTCGAGGCAATATGTTGCAACTGCCAACGCCACCAAGGCATAAATCAACAAACCCGAGTTGCCAAACTGCCCGGCAATCGGGCGAATCAGCAAATTCAACAACAGCGAGAGTAGAATTAGCACCGCTGTGACCAACAAGCCATCCATCACAACACTCTTTTGGGCTTCACTTAACCGCAGGGGGGCTTTTATAGACAAGTTCATCTCTCCTAAAAAAAATCTAACCGCGCTATTATAAACCCAATTCTAGTTTGCTTTACCAGTTCTATCATCCACCGGGAAGAGCAATTGTTGCTCATAAATGCGGCGAATCGTATCCTCCAACCCCGCACGGCGCACTTCCACATCCAGAATCGTTTGCTCCTCATTCAGCATGGCCAGAATTTGCGCTGCCGAGTGGGTTTTGGGGTCAAACGAATAGAACACCTGTGCCCCCTCGCGCCGCGGCTCGGACAGGCCCGGCAAGCGCGGCGCAGCAAGCGGATCTGCCAATGTCACTACCAATCGGCGTTGCCCTTCAAAGCGTTCCAGTAATTGTTTCAACGCGCCATCATACAAAATTTTACCATGGTCCAGAATCATCACCCGTTCACACAAACGTTCAATATCTGTCAAATCGTGTGTCGTCAACACAATCGTCGCATGACGCTCCTCATGCACATATCGAATGAAAGTCCGTATGCGCTCTTTTGCAACCACATCCAACCCAATGGTCGGCTCATCCAAAAACAGCAGCTGTGGCTCATGCAACAATGCTGCGCATAACTCAGCCCGCATCCGTTGCCCCAGTGAAATCGAGCGCACGGGCAATTGAAGGAAGTCATCCAATTCCAAAATCTCACGAAACATCTTCAAATTGCGTTGATACCGTTCTCTGGGAATGGAATACATGGCCTGCAATAAGTCAAATGAATCCATCACCGGCAAATCCCACCACAGCGAAGAGCGCTGCCCAAACACCACCCCGATCTTTTGCACATAACGGATGCGATTCTTCCATGGAATCATGCCATCCACCAGCACTTCACCACTACTTGGCACCAATAAGCCGGTCAACATTTTAATCGTCGTAGATTTGCCCGCCCCATTGGGTCCCAGGTACCCGACCATTTCACCTTCTTGCAACGCAAACGAGATGTCTTTGACCGCCGTGACGGTCCGGCGACGCGGCGCAAACAAAGCGCGCAGCCCCCCACCGCGTTGATTGACCGTAAACGTCTTAACCAGGTTGGCTACATGGATCATCGCCATCGTCTAACTCCCCGTACTCTGATAATGGCGTAACGCAAAACGCCAAAACCAAATTGCCATCAGCAGCATACCCGCAGCGGCCAACGGCGCCAAAAAAGGGGCAAACACCGGAAAGCCCAACACATCCGGTTTGTCCAAAAAATACAGCGCCGGATAGTAATTTAAGAAAACAAACGGCACCCCAAAGGTGAAGAAGCGCTGAAGCCAGCGCGGATAAATGTGCACTGGATAACTCATCAGCTCCACTCCACCATAGGTCAGAATATTGACCGCCTCAATCCGCTGCACCGTCCAAAAGATCAGCCCTGAGCCAACCATGAACAGCGACCCCATCGCCACAACCTGACTAAGCACCACCACCGGCAAATACAACAATTTTGCCACGCTCCAGGATACCGGCGTGAGCCACAACGACAAACCAAAAAACACAATCCCCTCCAACACCCGACCCAATCGCCGCAACAAAAAATTGGCGCCCAGCAATTGCGTTGCCAGATTCACCGGACGTAGCAAAAATTGATCAAACCGTCCACTCTGCACCACCCCGCTAAACCAATCCGGATCAAACCCACCAAACACCATATCCATCAAGCCAAAGCTCATCTCAATCATCCCAGCCAGAAAGGCAACCTCCCCCAACGTCCAACCGCCAATGCTTTCAAAACGCAACATCACCAACACCACGGCCAAGAAGCCTATTCCAGA
>JAIWNK010000071.1 GCA_020216845.1 Anaerolinea sp.
GCCTTGCGCATTCAGCAATCGCTGCAACTGCTTGAAAACCGCCTGCGTCTGCTCCTACAAGCGTTTGCCAAGCGCATTGAGGAGACCGCTGAACTGCCCATCATGGCCTTCACCCACTTACAACCCGCCGAACCCACCACCCTGGGATACCGACTCTCCAGCTACGCCCAAGACCTGCTAAGCGATTGGCAAACCCTGCGTCAGCTGAAGCGCGAACTACGCGGCAAGGGCTTCAAAGGCGCAGTTGGCAGCGCCGCAGCCTATGCTGAGCTGATGGGCGAATCGCAACTCGATGCATTTGAACAACGTCTGTCTGCACACCTGGGGCTAAGCTTCTTCCCCATCACCACCCAAACCTACCCGCGCAAACAGGAATACACCCTGCTTGCAGCCCTGGCAGGGCTGGGCGCCTCGCTCTACAAGTTTTGCTTCGACCTGCGCCTGCTTCAATCTCCGCCCATTGGTGAATGCAGTGAACCCTTTGGCGCACGGCAGGTTGGCTCCTCCGCCATGCCTTTCAAACGCAACCCCATTCAGGCCGAAAAAGTCGATTCCCTGGCCCGTCTGCTCGCACAAATGCCAGCTGTCGCCTGGCAAAACGCGGCTCACTCCCTGCTTGAGCGCACCCTGGATGACAGCGCCAACCGCCGCAGCCTGTTACCCGAGTCGTTTCTCATCTGTGATGAAATCCTGCTCACCACAACCAGGCTGATCAACGGCCTGCAAATCAACACGGCTGCCATTCAGCGCAACCTGGCCATCTATGGGCCCTTTGCCGCCACTGAGCGCATTCTGATGGCCCTGGTCAAAGCCGGAGCCGACCGTCAGCAAATGCACGAACACCTTCGTCAGCACGCTCTACAAGCCTGGCAAGCCATCCAAAACGGTCAGGCCAACCCTCTACAAGACAACCTGCTCAATGATGCGCTCCTATCCACCTACGTAGACAACGAAAGCCTTCGCACTCTCTTACACGCCGAACAACATCTCGGCTTTGCCCCCACACGCGCCCGCCGCATGGCGGCCCTCATCCGTCAATCTATAGAAGAAGGTTTACCGTAAGCGTGTAATCTGTAACTGGACATTCAGACCCTCTCTCTGTACAATCAATCTATCATCCAGGTTTACATTCCAAACATACCCTATCGAGGAGAGGTCATGTTCAAGAATTTTGCCGAAGCTGCTGCGTTTGTTCGCGAGCACAATATCCGCATGGTGGATCTCAAGTTCACCGATTTATGGGGAAGATGGCATCATGTCACCATCTCGGCCACCGAATTTTCCAGTGAGTTAATGAGCGATGGCGTAGGCTTTGATGGCTCAAGCGTTGGCTTTAAGAGTGTCAAATCCGGCGATATGGTACTTGTCCCCGATCTTAGCACCGGCTTTGTTGACCCATTCTGGGAAGAACCAACCCTCAGCTTCATCTGCAACACCCTGGAAGCCGACACCAAAGAAACATTTGCCGGCGACCCGCGCGAAGTCTGCCGACGTGCAGAAGAATACATGAAGCAAACCGGCATTGCCGATGCCAGCCATTGGGGACCTGAATTTGAATTCTACGTCTTCAACCAGGTGGTGTTGCAAAACGGCATCAACGTTGCCAGCTATCGCGTCGAATCGATTGAGGCCTCGTGGAACAGCGCTGAAGGCGGCAACGGACACTACATTCCCATCCATGGCGGCTACCACGCCATCCCACCCAAAGATCAGCTCTACGACCTGCGCTCACAAATGGTCATGGCGCTTGAAAGCGTGGGCATTCCCGTCAAATATCACCATCACGAAGTCGGCGGCCCGGGCCAAAGCGAAATTGAAACCCCGCTGATGGGAATGATGGCCGCAGCCGATGCTTCGATGGTGATCAAGTACATCACCAAAATGGTCGCCCACGAAAATGGGCAAACCGTCACCTTCCTGCCCAAGCCACTATATGGCGAGGCCGGCAGCGGAATGCACTTCCACCAACACATCTTCAAGAACAACGTCAACCTGTTCTACGACCCGCAGGGCCCCAACCTGCTCAGCCAAACCGCCCTCTACTACATCGGCGGCCTGTTGACACACGCCCCGGCTGTGTTGGCCTTCACCAACCCTTCCACCAACTCCTATCGTCGCCTTGTGCCCGGCTTTGAAGCCCCCATCAATGCCTTCTTCTCCAGCGGCAACCGCAGCGCAGCAATCCGCGTGCCCAAATACGCCACCCAACCAGACAAAGTGCGCATGGAATTTCGCCCGCCCGATGCCACCTGCAACCCCTACCTGGCCATGGCTGCACAGCTCATGGCAGGGCTGGATGGAATCCGCAACAAGATTGACCCAACCGCAGCTGGCTTTGGCCCAATTGATGATGACATCTTCACCTGGCCCGAAGAACGGCGTGCCACGATCAAGAGCCTGCCCACCTCACTGGAAGAAGCCCTCAAGGCGCTTGAGCAAGACCATCAATTCCTGCTCGAAGGCGCGGTCTTCGACGAAACCATGATCCAAAACTGGATCAAAGCCAAACGCGCTGAAGACCGTCAATTACGCCTGCGCCCCCATCCCTACGAGATCGAGCTGTATTTCGACCTGTAAGCCCCGTGAAGCAGCATTGCAGCCGGATGCCTGAAAACATCCGGCTGTCTTTTTTTATTTGCCACGCTACGGCTGCTGCGCCACCACCGTCAGATAGTTCGCAGCTGCCCAGCCAGAGCGTTTTTCATCGTATGGAGCAGTTAAATACCACCATGTATACCCATCGGCGCTGCGTGGCCCATCGCGCACCTCAAACACCTCTGCATCCATTCCCAAAAACAAGGGCGGCTGCCCAACCCCCGGCCCGGAACGCAGGCGCAGCCCTTCTCCATCCGTCCCCGTAATTTGCACATACATGCCCACAGCAATGCCATCTTCCAGCACCGGCACTGCTGTTTCCGTTGGAGCAGCTGCTGTTTGCAAAATGGGGCGCAGCGTTGCAGTTGGCAGCGGAATGAGCACAACCTGCGGCACAATTGTCGGCGCAAGTGTTGCCCGATGCCGCATTCCAAGCCCCACCGCCGCCGAAAAGCCACACGCCAACACAGCAACCGCTACCGCCCCCACCCACACCCATGGATTCAGTGAACGAAGCAGTGATTTCACATGCCCACCGGCAACAAGAAAAAGGCAATGCCCAAGATCAAATACACCGCCAACAACGACACGCCTTCGATCCAATTCGATTCACCATCGTTGCTGACCAATGCCGCCACCAACACCCCTGCCCCCAACGCCACCAATTCAAACGGGTTGAAAATCAACGTCAGCGGGTTGCCCATCGCCAAACTAATGAACACCAACACGGGCGCAACAAACAACGCCACCTGCAAGCTGGAAGAAAGCGCAATCTCCACGCTCAGTTCCATCTTATTGCGCAATGCCACCTGCACCGCCACCAGGTGTTCGGCCACATTGCCCACAATCGGGATAAGAATAATACCCAGGAAGAACTCCGAAAGGCCAAGCCCTTCGGTCACGTGTTCCACCGCCCCAACCAACAGCTCACTCAACACCACCACCCCCAACGTCGAGAGCGCCAACACAACCAAAGCCTGCCACAGCGGCCACCCCTTGGCATGAATGGCCTCTTCCGCCGGTTCATGCGTCACCGGGCTGTTTTGCGCCTTGAAACTGTAGAACAACCCCAACGCATACAGCAAAATCATCACCGCCGCCACGCCCAGGCTCAGCGCCTCCACCCGCGGGCTGTGATCCGGCCCAATCGAATGACTGAAGAACGATGGCACAACCAGGGCCAAAATGGAAAGCGTCATCAGCACCGCATAATTATTGGCCTGACGGCGATCGAATTTTTGCACACCGTTTTTGATTCCGCCCAACACCATTGCCGCGCCCATCACCAACAACAGGTTGCCAATAATCGAGCCAGTGATTGAAGCCTTAACCAATTCCAGATAGCCAGCTTGAATGGCCACCAGGGTAATGATCAGCTCTGCCGCATTGCCCAAGGTCGCATTCAATAGCCCACCGATGCGCGGGCCGGTGCGTTCCGCCAATGCCTCCGTTGCCTCGCCAATATACCCTGCCATTGGGATGACCCCAACCGCCGAAAGAATGAACACCCACAAATCTCCCCATGCCCCTGCTTTTGCCACAAAAGCCAACGGCAACGCCACCAACAACACCGACAATGGATGCCCGCGAAGATAGTCCCAGACCTTTTTCATTGCACAATCCTTTACGACGCAAAATAAAAGACAACAGTTCTATTATACCGTCAAACGTTGCGCTTGTTTTTAGAACGAGGTGCAAAAAGGTCCTGCAAAGCTGAAGACAACTCACCAAATTGAAAGCGATAGCCAGCCCGCAACAAACGAATCGGCAAAACGCGCTGCCCATCCAACACCAGCGTACTCATTTCACCCAGCAACAACCGCAAAGCAAATGTTGGCACGGGGAACCAATAGAAACGTTTCAAAGCCTTCGCCAGGGCACGGCCAAAATCAGCCTGTTGCAACGGAATGGGCGCAGTCAGGTTAAAAACCCCTTCCAACCTGTTTTCCAGCAAAAAGCAAATCGCCTCCACTTCATCTCGCCAATGAATCCACGAATACCACTGCTGACCACTCCCCAACCGCCCGCCAACAAACAGACGAAACGGCAAAGCCATGCGCTTCAACACGCCTTGACGCGGGTCGAGCACCAAACCAGTGCGCACAATCGCCCGCTTCACGCCAAAGTTCTCCACCGGACGAGTGGAATCTTCCCATGCCACGCACACCTGTGCCAAAAAATCATTCCCTGCCGGGATATTTTCGTTCAGCTCCCGATCACCGCTCTGCACGCCATAATACCCAATCGCAGAAGCCTGAATCAACAACTCGGGGCGCGCCCCGGCTTGAACTGCCCGCACAATTGCCTCGCCCGCGCGCAGGCGACTTTCACGAATAGCCTCTTTGCGCGCCGCCGTCCAACGTCCAGCTCCTATATTCTCCCCTGCCAGGTTAACAATCACCTGCGCCCACTGTGCCGCGTCCTTCCAACCATTCTCGGTTCGCCCATCCCATTTTGAAAGGCGAATGGCAGAAGGCATGCCCGTCAGATCATCACGACGGGTAAGCACCCAAACCGCATGTCCCTTCTCGATCAACGACCGGGTCAATGCCCGCCCAATCATCCCTGTGCCACCAACAATCAAAACACGCATCGTTAACCTCTTCTTAAAGAATATTGCCAATCAGCGATCTGCCCCCACGCAACAACCATGCTATAATTCTCGAAAGTAAGCCTATGTCCAAACTTGTTTTGGTTCTCAACGCCAATTTTGAGCCGATTAACACCTGCACACTGCCGCGCGCCATGGGGCTGCTGCTGACCGACAAAGCCACCCTGATCGCCAACGGGCGCGGCGAGATTCACACAGCCCACAAAAGCTTTCCCCGTCCATCGGTCATCCGTCTTCGGCAGATGATCCGTCGTCCCCGCCCACAGGTCAAACTTTGCCGGCGCGAAATCCTGCGCCGCGACAATTTCACCTGTCAATATTGCGGACGCCGCACCGGCAACCTGACGATTGACCATATCATTCCGCGTCATCTGGGCGGCGGTCACACCTGGAACAACGTCGTCACTGCTTGTTCGGCCTGTAATCACGCCAAGGGCGGGCATTTGCTCAGCGAGACCAACATGCATCTGCTGCGCCCACCAAGCCAACCGCCGCTCACGGCGTTGTACATCTTTGAGCGCTTTTTGCCTCAAAATCAGGAATGGGAAGCTTTCTTGCTCGGTTGGTAAACCGATCGCACGTCTTGCTGCTTCGGCGTTTCCACACCCAACCGTCATCGCTCCCTGCTCCCTATTGCAAGATCAACATCGCCACGCGCGGGGTGATGCCAACTTCAACCACCGCAGCCAACAACAACATTGGCAACACCAACCCAACAAAAACAGCGGCCCAGTCAGCCAGCGCCTCAATCATCACCTGCCCAACCGCCTTACCGGGGGTCGGGGTTGCCAACAATGCCCCCCCGCGCAACACTGCCGCCGTCGCAAGAATGACCGCCGGAATTTCAATCAGGCCATGCGGCAACAAAAGCGCCACCGTATATTGCCAGGCGGGCAAGCCATTTGCACCCAAGGTTGCCATCAAATAGCCGGCCAATGCCAGCGAAGCAAACATAGGCAAAACGCCCAAAATGCCTAATGAGAGCACCCCCAACACAAGCGTCAGCAACATCACCCGCACATTCTGCCAAAAAATCAACAGCACCAATCGAAACGTCAGCGCTTCCCAATTGGCCGAAACCATTCCCAAGCGCTGCTCTACCTCGGCCAAATTGTTCGCGTCGAGCGGAATGAAGAAATCGCGCACCAATTGCGTCCCAACCACAATACTCAAAACAGCCAATACCACAGCAAAGAAAATTGCTGGACGCATTTTTTGCAACGTATCTCCAATTACCAGACGATACCACTGCCAGGGTGTACGCGCCCCGCGCGTAAACTGCGCCCAAAACACACGTCCCATCCAACGCAGATTCAAGACATCCAGGTCGCGCCCCAGCAATTCCTCACGCTGAAAATGAGCAACGCCCACGCGCACCAGCAAACCCGCTAACAAAACCATCCCAGCGGCAGCAAGCCACAACACCCGATAATCGCCCCAAAACATGACGACGCTCTCGCCCTGAATCAGCAATGCCACTGGCAGAATGATAAAACTTGCCAGCAAATTGGCTGCCCGCACCGATGTCGCCTGTGTTGAAACGACCACCGCACCAGACACCATCACCACTGCCTGAACGATGGTCAACACCACCACCAATGCCAGCACCTCAAACTCCGGCAACGGCACCCGCCCGGTAAGACCGCCCAAATATACCGACATGCCCAAAAAACTGCCAAACAAAGGCGGCACGGTCGAAGAAATCAGCTTGCCGAAATAAATTTGCCAATCTTTGAGCGGCGAATTCAGTAATGGCTCAATGCTACCGCGTTCTTTCTCGCCCACGAATGTCTCAAGCGCAATCACCAGCGAGAACGAAGTCGGGAAGAAGCCAACAATCAACAACAAGAAAGGCACCAATCGCTCCGCAACCACGTTGGCGCCATATTGTTCCACAAAGCGCAAAATTCGCTGTGCCGTAAACGTCATCAAAAACGGGAAGAAAACCGTCAGTGCCGCGATCGGAAAGATAATCCGCCAATCCCGAAACTGATCGCGCACCTCGCGCAACGCAATCACCCACACCGGACGCATCTGTTCACGCATCATGAGTTTCCTCCCGCACCGCCCGACTGACCGCTTCCAGATACGCATCTTCCAAACTGTGCGGCACCTCCTGAAACGTCATCACCGGCAAACGCTCACTGAGCAATTGTTGCAACAACAACGGATTGGTGCGCTGCGGGTCTTCGATCTGAAATCTCAGCCAATCTTGTCCACGCTCGGTCAAGGCCACACCATCCGGCAAACGCCCTTCCCAACCATTCAGCGGCTGTGAAAGACGCACTTCATATTCTTCTGGCCCCAACAGGGAGCGCTTCAACAGCGCTGGCACGCCATCATAAATAATCCGTCCGCGTCGAATAATCGCAATCTGATCCGCCAACAGCTCGGCCTCCAGCAAGTTGTGCGTACACAGAACAATCGTGCGCTCGCGTGAGCGCAAGCTGCGAATCGCCTGCCGCACCATGTGAGCACTTTCCGGGTCCATCGCCGAAGTCGGCTCATCCAAGAGCAAAACCGGCGGCTCGTGCAACAAAGCCCGCACCAAAGCCAGTTTTTGGCGCATACCTTTGGAATATTCCCCCAAGCGCTTCTTTCGTGCCTCAGCCAGACCAAACATCTCCAACAAACGGTCAATCTGTTGGCGACGGCGCGCCGCATCCAGGCCATAGAGCCGTCCAAAGAACTGCAAATATTCTTCCGCATTTGAACGGCCATACAAGCCATGGCTCTCGGTTAACACGCCCACGGAGGCGCGCACTGCATCCGGCTGCTGCACCACATCATAGCCAGCAACGAGCGCACGTCCACGCGTTGGACGCAGCACCGAAGTCAACATGCGCACCGTCGTTGTCTTACCGGCCCCATTGGGCCCCAACAATACCAACACATTGCCTTTGGGCACATCCAAATTGATCGAATCCACCGCAATAAATTCATCAAAAACTTTGGTCAATTGCTCTGCAAAAATCAAATCATCCTCCTCCAACAAAAGCCGTTTGCACCATCATGCATCTTCATCATACACCAATTTTTGCAGAGTGTGCCCAACGAATCTGTAATGTATAAGGCTTAAACCATCAAGAAGCAGGCACCTCTTTCGCCGGTTGTACGCGATGGCGCACCACCAACAAAACTGCCGAAATCGTCGCTGCCACCGCCATCATTAACTGATTGGCATTCAGCCCTGCCAACGGCGCCGGGTCCAGGCGCAAAAATTCCAAACCAAAGCGTCCGATCGCATAGAAAATGATATACACCAGGAACAAATCGCCGTCCTTCAGCTTTCCGGCCAGACGTTTATCCAACCATAGCAAAAAGCCCATGTTCAACAAATTCCACAAGAACTCATAGAAGAACAAGGGATGGTAATATTCCTGCTCAGTAAACGGGGCAACGCGCTTTTCAGGTGGAATGTACAACCCCCACGGCAAACTGGTGGGGAACCCATACAATTCCTGATTGAAGAAATTTCCCCAACGGCCAATGCCCTGCGCCAGGGCCAGACCCGGTGCAATAATATCCGCCCAAACAGGAAAACGCTGATGCTTCTTGCGCAAGAAGAGCCATGAGGCAATCGCCCCGCCCAACACGCCGCCCGCGATGCCCAAGCCCCCCTTGCGCAGGTTAATCGCGTCCAGCGGATGACTCAAATAAAACATAGTTGTCACCCCACGCTCAATATCGCTACTGGAAGGCAACAAAATGTGATGTAAGCGGGCCCCCAAAATGCCGCCCAACAACAACCAGGGCAACAGATCCCACACCAAATCGCTCGAAAGACCGCGACGTTTGGCACGATAAGAAGCCAAAAGCGCCGCAGCAAATGCCCCCGTCACAATTGCCAATGCATAAAAATAAATTTTGATGCCAAAAATGGTAAAACCGTCAATCATCGTTACATCCTCTTTTCTTTAATTTTATCGAGGGGGGAAAAGCATTTTGCGTTGCTCTGCCGCTTGCCGCCGCACATACCAAATGCGCTGCAAAGCCGTAAAATTGCTCAACACTGCTACGACCCACAAAGCCACCATCGGCACATTGAAAATCAAACAAGGTGCAATCACCAAAAATCGCTCAAGGCGCGTCAACACGCCCACTTTGGCCTCAAACCCCAACCCTTCGGCACGCGCCTTCGTATATGAAACCATCACCGACCCAACCGCAGCGAGATAGATCAACCCACACGCCAGCCAATTTTGCTGCTGCAAATAATAGATCAGCAGCCCGCCCAGGATAATCAATTCCGAATAACGATCCGTGACCGAATCAACAAACGCGCCAAACTCGGTTGGTTCGCCACGCAGACGTGCCATCGTTCCATCCAAGGCGTCAATCGGCCCCATCAGCAGCACAATCAGCCCACCCACCGTAATATTGCCAAGTGCTAAAAACACAGCGCCAACCGCGTTGCCAATCAAGCCCATGATCGTCAGCGTGTTCGGCAACAATCCAATCCGATTCAGAAACGCACCAATTGGGTCTAAAACCCCCTTAAAGGTCACCCGCATGAATTTTTCAAGCGACATGCGTCCTTGCGTTGCTTTTTGTTCCAAGTCTCTTCTCTCCGATTTGAAATTCACACCGTTAAATCTTACCACAAAAGCCGGGCTACTTGAAAGCCAATTGCCCCAAACCACTCACTCGTCTTCCTCTTCGTCCAAGTCTCCATCCGGCGGCAACAACACTTCACGATCACGCCCACTGCCAAGCGAGGGGCCAACCACGCCCCGCTCCTCCAACTCTTCCATCAGGCGTGCGGCGCGCGGGTAACCAATGCGCAACCGTCGCTGTAACAGCGATGTGCTGGCACGCTGCGTTTTGCGCACCAACGCGACCGCCATATCCACCAGCTGATCGCCATTGTCATCTTGTTTGAGGAGCTCTTCCCAGGGTGGAGGGGTCTCTTCGGTTGATGGGGTCATCTTACGCCAAAAGTCCAAAATGCGCTGCACTTCTGCATCTGCAACCATCACCCCCTGCACACGCTGTGGGGCGCCAAACTCAGGGTTCAAGAACAGCATATCACCTTTGCCAAGCAGCGTCTCTGCCCCATTGGTATCCAAAATCACACGCGAATCTGTTGAAGAAGCCACAGCAAAAGCAATGCGAGCCGGGAAATTGGCCTTGATCAACCCGGTCACCACCTCTGTGCTGGGCCGTTGCGTTGCCACCACCAGGTGAATGCCGGTTGCGCGCGCCATTTGCGCCAATCGCACCAGGCTGCTTTCTGTCTGCTCTGGCGCCGACATCATCAAGTCGGCCAATTCATCAATCAAAATCACAATGCGCGGCAGGCCCTCTTTTTTGGTGCGCTCCTGCTTGCGATTATAGGCATCCAGGTCGCGCACCCGTTCCACCTCAAACAGGCGATAGCGCGCGTCCATCTCATTCAATGCCCAACGCAACACGCCCAACATGCGCTCAATTTCCGTCTCGACCTTGCCAAGCAAATGCGGCAAGCCATTGAAGCGTACCAGCTCAACCATTTTGGGGTCAAGCATGGCCAGGCGCAAATCGCCCGGGGTGTTATTCATCACCAGGCAGGTCGTCAAAGCTGCAATGCACACCGATTTGCCCGAACCGGTTGTCCCAGCAATCAACAAGTGCGGCATACGGGTCAGGTCAGCCACAACCGGCGCACCAGAAACATTCTGCCCCAATACAATTGGCAACCCCGCAGAAAGGTGCTGAAACTCTTGCGACTCAAGCAAGGGGCGCAAACGCACCAGGGTGTGATGCGTGTTGGGAATTTCGATGCCAACGTATGATTGCCCCGGCACAGGCGCCTCAATGCGCACCCGCTCTGCCGAGAGCGAGAGGGCCAAATCGCGCGCCAAAGCAGAAATCTGCGCCACGCGCACTTTTTGCAACTGCGGTTTGCCATCTGGGCCAGGGCGTTCAATGAAACCTGGTTCAACAGCAAACTGCGTCACCGTTGGTCCCACCCGATAACCCGCCACGCGTGCCGGCAACCCAAATTCTTCCAAGGTCATTTCAATTTGTTGTCCAGTCTCAACAATGCGCTGCTCATCCACCTGCGGCGTCAGCTCGCGCGCCAGCAAATTAAGCGGCGGCAAGCGCTCGTCCCGCCGGGCTTTGGGCGGCTCAAGCACCGCGGAATGACTTTCTTCCACCGCTTGTGACGCCGGTGCAGGTGTTTCGACAACAGCCACTTGTTGTCGTTCTTCTTCCGAAAGCAGCTTTGCATCCAACCAGGCCACCAAACGCCGTCCAACCCGCCACAAGGCCGCCAACAAAACCAACACCAGGATGAGCCATGCCGCGATTGCAAGCCAGGGCGGCAAGAGCAATGTGCTCACCCGCGCCAACCCCCAGCCCACCTTACCACCATCCAACCCCAATCGGGCACGTTCCAAATCTTGCCCCCCGACCAGGGCCAGCAAAGCCAACAACGCGAAAAACAACACCTCTACCAGCAAAACCCGCCCGAATTGAAACGGGACTAAATGCACCGAACGTCGTCGAATGATGACAACGCCCAACACGATCATCAAGGCCGCAACCACATAACTACCAAACCCAAGCCAGCCGGCCCAAAAGCGGCTCCACGGCTCAATCATCGCCCCACCGGTCAGGCCCGAAAGCCCAAGCAAGCTCAAGGCCCCAACCACACACAACACCATGCCGAGCAAATCGCTGCCAAAGCGATCAAACCGCAGCAAATAGGCCAAAAACTGCTCCCAACGAGTGGGTTGCTGTCCCCCATCATCCACCGACGCAGTGTTTTTTTCAGGCTGAGCGCTTTTCATTCAACACACACCAACGCCAGGCCCAGGCGCCGCCGCTCCGCATCCAAGGCCACAATGCGCACCTGAACGCATTGCCCAGGGTGCAAAGGCTGCCAAGAGTTACAATGAGCGCGAAAACTATCTATCGAGGAAATGTGGATCAGTCCATCCACACCTTCAGGCAAGCGCACAAATACGCCATAGTCCGTCACGCCCGTCACACTTGCCGAGACCACATCGCCAATGCAATGGGTCTGTGCAACAGTCTCCCAGGGATTGGGTAACATCCGCTTGAGACTAAGCGACACCCGTCCATTTTGTTGGTTGACCGCAACAACCAGCAATTGCAATTGCTGCCCAACCTGCAAAACATGGGCCGGATGCTGAACACGCCCCCAAGAGATTTCTGAAAGGTGCAACAACCCCTCTACGCCGCCCAAATCTATGAAGGCACCAAAATGCGTGAGGTTGGTCACCACCCCTTCAACAACCATGCCTTCGCGCATCGTCTCGAACAGCTCCTCGCGCCGCCCAGCATGTGCCAACGCAGCGCGCTCTGAAAACACCACCCGATCCGAACAAGGTTCAAACATCAAAATCTTGACCTTCAACTCGCGCCCCAAATACTGCGCCAACGCCAAACGCCGCTCGCGCAGCCGTTCCTGACGCGTCAGCCCGATCAGGTGCGAAGCAGGCAAGAAACCGCACATCTGTTGCCCTTGCACAATCAGCCCATGATTGTTCATCCCCACCACCGTCACCGTCAAAATCTGATCTTGACGATGAGCCAACTCTACCCGTGACCAATTGATATCATAAAACTCCTGCGTCCCCGCAACGCACTCTTGGGGCTTTTGGATATCTTCATCCATCGTCTCTGCCTCTTCATCCATCAAAATTGCCTCCCACCACCCCTCAGAGAGCGCATAGATTTCTGCTTCTGCAGCAGAAACAATATGCTTATTCATTGTAACCTCCCGGAATATTCTAAAACCATCATCACTCATCCCCCACTTTCTGACTGAGTGCCTGTTCCTCCATTTCAACAATGGCCTTCGTCACCGCTTCAATTGCCACGCGCTGCTTGCGGTATAAATCGGCTTCAGACATTGCCAATCGCATCGCAATCTCCCGAACTTTTTTTCCTTCCAAGAACTTCATCTCAAGGATATTATACAATATCCATTCGCCTGTAAAGCGTCTTTCGCCCTCCGGGCGCACACGCTCAATCGCCTGACGTAAAATAGCCCGCAGCGCATTGGACGGGTTGCCATCATGCTCTTGTAGCGCTGCCTGCACCGATTGTAAACGCATCAACGGGCTCTCCGTCAGGCGCGGCCCACCCCAATAATGCCCCAAAGCATCCTTGACCCATTGCACCATATCCGCTTCTTCTGCCAAAGCAGGCTCTTCGCGCAGCAAATCTTGTTGATCATACCGGCTAGCCGCTCCCAAGCGTTGAATAAATTCGACCTGCGGAGCAAGCGTTTCCAGCAAGCCAAAAATCTCTTTCTGCATGTGTCGGTCGCGCAATGCCATAGCAGCACGGCGCGCCAGCAAATCAAGGTCTTGCTGTTGCGTGCCGTCCAAATGCACATTTGCGGCCTGAGTCACCCCCAACACGCCCAACAATTGACCATTTTCTGCATCATGCAAGGGCAACAGCAAATCTTCTCCCCACTCAAAGCGGCGCATATCGCAATCCTTGCACAAAACTTGCTGCACCAATTCATCGGGCAACAAATCTTGGGACAGGCGGCTTTTGCCAACAGTCACAACCAGCTCAACCGTGCCATTCAAAGCAATGATATAAGCTCCTGCCGCCTGCAAGCGATCGCAAACCGCAGCAAGCACCAGTTCCAAAAATTGACGCAGGTCATTGCGCGTCAGCAAACGATCTTGCAACTGCCGCACCATCCGCAAATCTTTGTCTTCCCCTTCAGCGAACAACAATCGCTCCCCCAGCGGAGCGAACATCGTGATCAAAAATTCACACAACACCACCGTGCCAACCATCACAATCGGCACAAACGCAGAATAGGGCGTTCCCAACATCTCGCCCGCCCGCCGTACAATCGTCGTGAAGGCCAATGCCAAACTAGCCGTCACCGGCCCACGCATGATCCACTTAAACAGGCGTACTTTCACCACCCGATCAGGCCAAAAGGCATCAAAAAATGCCACTGCGTACGCCATCACCACCAGCAAAAAACCGGTCACCAGGTTGGCCAGCAAAGCGCTCAACCAAAAAAATCCTGCGTGGCGCGCCGCCAATTGGGAGCCGAACAACAAGAAAGGGAAAGATCCCAAAGCCGGAGCAACCGAGCCAATCAACAAATAGCCCATGCGCCGCCGACTGGTTGTTGTCACAGTCCGGCGATAGGCGCGCACCATATTATAGGCTGACATGCCCATGACGGCCAAATAATACAGCACAAACACATCCGTCAAGCGCGTGGCCTGCAAATGCGGCGCAGGTAGCTGCTCTGCCGAAATTGGCCCAACCAGCCACCCCGCCGCCAGGCTGAACAAAAATAGCGCCGAAAGCAAATACAACAAGCGCATCATCCACCAGCGCCGCCCCTGACTTGGCTTGCCAGTTGTTGCCAACAAAGCATCTGAAATTTGAAAATACGCGGCTGGCAAAAAGACGATTCCCACCCATTCAATCCGCTGCCAGATTTCCGCCATCCACAATTGCGCAGCTGTGCCACCCATCGATTCCGCTGTAAAGATCAACACCACCCAAACCAGAATCAACGCAAACGCGCGCATCACACCATGCCGCAAATTAAACGTCAGGGCATATAACAAAAGCGAAAAAGCAGTAATTGCAATTCCAGCGGTTAAAATCTGACTCAGCGTGCGCAAAACAGCAATCATGGGAGCCCTATTATCTTAAAGTGTGAAAAAAGAAAGCTGCAATCTCCTGATTGGCGAAATATGCCTCGCGATAGCCAGAAAAAACATAGCCCAAACGAATGGCCAGCTCAATCATCGGCACATTCTTTGCGGGCACTTCCATGGCCATTGCCCGCCAACTGCCCTGCAATGCCCACGAACGACCGGCCAACAACAACGCTGTTGCAATTCCCTGCCGACGCAAATTCAAGCGCGTCACCACATCCTCTACCCACAATACGCCCGCCTCACTGCGCTGCTTTAAGGTCACATAAGCAACGGGCTGCCCCTCAAAAAGCGCCGTCAATGCCAGGTCAGCTGCCTGCCAACGCGTTTGCAGCTCTGCCGCACGCCGCGGATATTCAACATGTGCCGGGCGGGGTAGCCGCGCCAGTCGAAACGTTGCGCCCCAACGGTGTTGTTCCGCCACACGATCCAACTGCCACACAGCCAACGTTTGACCGCTATGCTCCAGCCCGATTAAAACCGGCAGGTCAGCTTCTTGCATTGGACGAATAGCAATTTCAGGCATCGTTATAACTCCTTATGCTCAAGGCACCGCAACAATCCGCACGGGGATCACACAGGCCGGGAAAGGCTGATTTTGATTATCAAACACAACCAACCGCAATAGATAATCACCCGCTGGCAATTGTGAAGTATTCCACTCCCCCAGAAAATCATCCGTTCCGGCACTGCCCGGAATGATGGGGGTGTTGCCACCCGCAATAGTCGTCCAAACCGTGCTGCCAATCGGCATATATTCATACTTATAAAAGCCCAAATTCTGCACGTTGATCACACCGCGCAGCTCAACCGAGCGAACAATTTCTTGGTTTTCCTGCGGCGAGATCCACTCAATTTGTCCAGGCAAACAACCTTGCTCTGTGATGGCAACTTCGGTAGCAATTGCTGCGGTAGGGGTCATCGGGGCAACACTAGCCACCATAACCATCGGCTCAGCCGGGGTGACTGTCACACTCAAATCGAGCGTGGGCGTTGGCAATGGCAAACTGTTCTGATAAGCCGGCACCACAAAAGAGACCAACACCAATTCAGCAACCGCAAACAAAAACAAGAAAATCAGGATCGTCAGCGCAGTGCTAAAACGACGCTGTGCAATCTCTTTCTCCAATCCAAAAACAGCCGCGCGCCACTCTTGCAGGGCAATGACCACCCTGCGCAAGTATAGCACCCCTATGATCCCTAGGCCGAGGTAAATCCAGATCTCATATTTTTGCAGAAAAACAAATACATCCTGCATACAACACAATCAGGCCATTTGCCGCAAAAATCCGCGCACAATTGCCGTCATCTTCGGCACCAACACTTGCCCAGCTGCCAGCACCTCTTCATGCGTCGTTTCGGCATCGCCATTCAAATTGGCCTTGTTGCTAATCCCTGATAAACCGAGCACACGCGTCCTGCCATGCCGGGCAACAATCACCTCTGGCACCGTAGACATCCCCACCGCATCGGCGCCAATCGCTCGCAAAAAGCGCAAGTCTGCTGGCGTCTCAAAAGATGGGCCCGCCAGGCACACATACACGCCCTCGCGCAAGACAATCCCTTGCTCCTGCGCCACCTGACGCGCAACCGCCTGCCATTGCCGATCATATGCCTGACTCATGTCAGGGAAACGCTCACCAAATTCACTCAGGTTAGGGCCGCGCAATGGATTCAGCCCCGCCATGCCAATCAAGGCAATATGATCCGTGATCAGCATCACATCTCCCGGTTCAAAATCCGGGTGAACTGCCCCGGCGGCATTCGTCACCACCAACGTTTCAATGCCCAAGCGCTGCATCACCCGCACAGGCAACGTCACCTGCTGCATTGAGTAACCCTCATAATAATGGGAACGGCCCTGCAAAACCAGCACCGTCTGCCCTTCCAACCTGCCTATCACCAACCGCCCAGCATGACCCTGCACCGTTGAAGCCGGCCAGTGTGGAATCTCCGCTGTGGGGATAATATCGGCCTCAGCGATCACATCTGCCAGGCCCCCCAACCCCGACCCCAAAATGATCCCTACGCGCGGGCGCTGCGCTGTGCGGCTGTGAATAAATGCCACCGCCTCATCAATTTCTTGCATTGTAATCCAGTCCGTCATCACTCCTCCAAAAAGTCTTTAAGGCCAAAGGAATATTACAACACCGGAAGCATGTTGATTATAACAGATTAAAGCATCGCTCAAACGCGCCGCAGATCGCTCAGCACTTGTTGGAACATATCCAACGCATACTGAACAGCTTCATCATCAACCCAATAATGCGTCACCATTCGAAACATACGCTCTCCTACCACCCCAACCCGCACACGGCGTTTGCTCAGCTCAGCTGCAACCTCTGCCGCTGTGCCAGGAAAGTCCACCGGAAGCGCCGGAAAAACCATATTGGTTTGCGGCATGCCCATCGGCAACGTCACCCCAAAAATTTCCTTCAGGCCCTTGGCCAAAGAGAACGCTCGGCGATGGTCCTCACTCAGACGATCCACCATTTCTTCCAGGGCCACAATTCCCGCCGCAGCAATTACGCCAGCCTGACGCATTCCCCCACCCAGTTGCTTGCGCACCCGCCGCGCCTGCCGAATGAATTCCTGCGAGCCGCACAACACAGAGCCAACCGGGGCACACAGACCCTTGCTCAAGCAAAACGTCACACTATCCGCCTGCTCCACCAACTGTTCCGCCCTCACCCCCAAGGCAATCGCCGCGTTGAAAATGCGCGCCCCATCCACATGCAGTGCCAAACCGTTTGCATGTGCAAACTGTCCTGCCCAACTCATATACGCGGCAGGTAGTGCCACCCCGCCACAACGATTGTGCGTGTTTTCCAGAATCAGCAATCTCGACACCGGATGATGCACATCATCCGGGCGCAATGCGGCCTTCAGAGCCCATTCCGTCAAAGTGCCATCCGGCTGATTGGGCAAAGTATGAATCACCACCCCACCCAACGCTGAAACACCGCCAGCCTCAAATAAAAAGGTATGACCGCGATCGCCCATAATGGCCTCATCCCCCCGCCGACAATGCACCAGCGTAGCAATCAGGTTGCCCATCGTGCCCGAAGGCACAAACAAGCCGGCTTCCTTGCCCATCCGTGCCGCAGCCATTTCCTCCAATTGCTTCACCGTCGGGTCCTCCCCCAACACATCATCCCCTACTGTTGCCTTGGCCATTGCCCGCCGCATGGCAAGTGTTGGCTTCGTCACCGTATCTGATCGCAAGTCTACAATATCCATTTCGACCTCCCCAAACACTCTTTGAACCTAGAAAACTGCTTGCTGACGACGCAGCGCCTCCAATACAGCCATCAACTCAGGCGGCAACGCAGCTTCAAACGTGCGCGCCTGTTGCTCACCAGGCAAAACAATGCTCAGCTGAAATGCATGGAGAAAATGCCGCTCAATTTCCAGGCTGGACGTGTGTCGGCCATAGACACCATCGCCAACAATTGGGCAGCCAATTAACGCCAAATGCAACCGAATCTGATGTGTACGCCCCGTCAAAGGTCGTGCTTCCAGCAAAGTATGTTGGGCAAACGTCTCACGCGTGAAATATTCCGTCACGGCTTCGCGGCCCTTGTTCGGCGTGGTAATTGCCATTCGTTTGCGATGCGCCGGGTCACGTCCAATCGGCGCCTCGATGCGCCCACTCGGCGTCGGCGGCTTGCCATCTACCAACGCCAAATAGATCTTATGCGCCCGCCGCAAACGGAATTGATCTTGCAGCCAACGATGCGCCCGATCATTCTTAGCCATCACAATTAAACCCGATGTGTCCTTATCCAGGCGGTGCACCACACCCGGACGGTGCTCCCCGCCCACCCCTTCCAGCTCGGGCGCATGGGCCAAAGCGGCATGAACCAGGGTGCCGCTGCTATGCCCAGCAGCCGGGTGCACCACCATGCCAGCAGGTTTGTTCACAATCAGCACATCCTCATTCTCAAACACCACATGCAACGGAATATCCTCCGCCACCAAGGCCGTTGGCTGCACCGGCGGAACATTCACCCAAACACGATCACCCGGCTCAACCAACGTCGAGCTTTTGTTGACCGTCCGGTCATTTATCTGCACCTGCCCCTCTTTGATGAAGGCCTGCAAGCGGGCACGCGAATACTCCGGCAAACAGGCCACCAGGAATTTATCCAAACGTTCCTGCTCTGCTGCGCGCTGCACAAACAAACGCCCGTCCGAAGCCATCACCCGCCCCCATTTTCGAGCTCAGCTGCTCGTTCCACCCGCAAGCGTCGCCGCTCTTGCCGCTCTTGCAGCCAAACCCCCAACAGCAACACAAACACCCCAATCGTAATCGCCGAATCCGCCAGGTTGAACACCGCAAACTTGCCCACCGAAATAAAATCGGTCACATAGCCCTGAATAAACCGGTCAATGAGATTGCCCAAAGCGCCCCCCAATTGCAAACACATTGCCAGGCGCAAAGTCCAATCATTGCGCGGCACGCGCGGAAAATAGACAAAAATTGCCACCGAAACGGCCACAGCCAACACCATCAGCACCACATTGGCGCCCTGAAACATGCCAAAGGCCACACCCGTATTGGTTGTGTGAAAAACACGCGCATAAGGGCGCAACCACTCCCACGGCATCCACACCTCGCCAATTGCCAACGTATTGCGCACCCAGGTTTTGCTCCACTGATCCAGGAAAACAACCACCCCCGCCACACCCAGCAATAACGCATAATCTTGCAAATATTTTTTCAAGCGCTCCTCCAAAAAATCTATCCTTTAATTGTACCGCAAATATCCCCCTCGCGCCAAACAAAGCAACTGAACTCCAGCAGTTCTCAATATGGAGGGATAGACCAAGCCTTTGGTGAGGACTGTGCAGAAGGGAACAAGCTAAAACAGCTGATCAGCGTTCTTCCG
>JAIWNK010000154.1 GCA_020216845.1 Anaerolinea sp.
GCAATCGGCTTTGCAGCTAACGAAGCTGGAGATGCGCGTCGAGCCTGGATGAATGAGGTGATGGTAGATTTGGTTGGAGGAAAATGAAATGAGGAAGCAATGGAGATTGGTAATTTTGGGGTGGTGCTTGTGCCTGGTATTGGTTGCTTGCCAACCAACTTTGCTGGAAGGAACTGATGAAAAGACATCCGTGGCAACCACGAATGTTAACAGGACTGAGACGATCATACCCCAAAGCATTTGGGAGGAAAGCGTTTTGCCTTCACCTGCTTTTGCGTTCACAATAACACCGACGATGCCTTTGACGCAAGAAACACTTTTCATCCAACAACGAAATCAATTACCAGAATGGATGCACAACTTTGACCGTTGTGCATTACCATGCTGGCTTGGCGTAACACCTGGAAAGACAAAGTTCGAGGAAGCCGTGATTGCAGCACAGAACCTGGGAATTTGGTACCGGTACGATAACAAGCCTGAACACAAACTGGTTAAGTTTAAGCAAGGTTTCAGAACGGATGTTCGGATTTTGCGAGATGGTGATGTGAACCGTGTTGATAGCATCAGTTCGATCTATCTTGCTGATGAAGAAATGGTTGAGCGCATAGAGGCTGATGTTACTCTATCAACAATAGATGCAATAGGCGAACATTTTTCTACCTATTCTATGGAGAAGATCGTTCAGCAATATGGTATACCAGATGCGGTTTTGCTGGATGGATTTGGTGATAGTCCAGCACCAAGGCTTGGTTATTGGTTTACATTGATATATCAACAAGAGGGTTTCTCAATCACTTATAGTGGTGTAGTACCAAAAGGCCAAACGATTCCAATTTGTCCTGCTTTTTCAAAGAATCAAATTCTTGGTTTTGGGATCATTTCTCAAAAAGAAAAAGCTTCTGATCCGTTGGATGTGATTCCTGTTATTGGAAAGTTCCAATGGAAAACGTTAGAAGAAGCAAGTGGCGTGGATTTGAAAGCATTTTACGAACAGATTCTCGATCAAGGAGCGGAAACCTGCTTTGTAGTACCGATATCCGTATTTGGGCATGATGAATAGAAAAAATGGAATTGAATTCCGGTTCCTTATTTTGCATAGATAATCACCTTGGCGGCCGGTTGTGAAAACGCTGAGAGTGAGCGAATTGGAGTAGCAGCGGTGATAGATGCGATGGATGTTGCAGGGTACAAACCGTGCCCTTGCAGGGTGCTGTGCAAGGGTGAAGTGTGCTATGGCAGCCTGCCGACGAAGTACACTGAATTATAGAATGCGTTATCGGTCGGCGCAGGGGATTAAGGGTGGGAGAAGATGCGGTGCAGGCGTGGAGCCTGCTCAGCGATGGCGGTGCGATCGGTGCGGAATTCAAAGACGGGGCCCATGCCGCCGTATTCAAAGGCGACAATTTGCGGGCGCGGCCATTGCCCTGTTTCAATTTGCGTCTCAATCCAATGCATTTCGGCCCAATCGCCTTCGTTTAGCTCAAAATGATCTTCCTCATGTCCTTGATAGGTGCGGATGCCGGTAATGTGTAGCTCGCGCAGGCGCTCAAGCGGCAGACGAGCGATGTAGTCATGCTCATCCATGCCCAGGGAACGGGCAGCCAGGCGGGCGTGACTGTAATCGAACAAAAATCCGCAGCCGCTTTCGTTGATCAGTTGGGTGATGAAGTGTGGGTCAATCGCGGCCAGGTTGTACTCTTTGTCGCCAATGAGCGGGCAGTTTTCGCAGATGACGTTTTCGGCGCCAAAATATTGTACAATTTGACGTGCTTCTGCCAGGGTATTGGTGCGATACCGTTCAACCGCGCCGGGGTCATGTGGATTGAGGTTGGTGGGAGCGTTTAGGTGTAGGTTGACATAGGGTGCAGCACCCTGACGCAACAAGGCTTCGACCTGCTGCCAGTTGGTGTTGAGCAGCTCACCGCAACCAAGGTTGAGTGAAAAATGGACGTAGAAGGGGTAGTCAGAATGAAAGAAATGCGCAATCAGCTCAGGCCAATCGGGCAGTTTGAAACGGTCAAGCGGAATTTGTCCCAGGCGGTAGAGCTCCCCGGCCGGGACGGAGTAGTTGATGCAAAATTCGGTCATGGGGTTTCCTCGCGGAAATGGAGTTCAACACGTTCGATGCGCGCGGCGCTGGGGTCGAGCCCCAGGGCCAACAAAACTTCATCCGGGCGGCCGGTTGCTCCCTCGCGCGCTGTCAGGCGCAGGTGCAAACGGGGTGCCTGAGCGGTGCTTTGCGGGAGGGGGAAGAGCTCCAGGATGAGTGGACGCAGGTCATATTGTTTGTCACGGCGTTGCCGCGGCAGGCTGATGGCAGATAGGCAATCCTGACAGCGGCGCAGCAGTTCTTCGGGCGGGAAGGGGTCGAGCAGCAAGATGTGATAGAGGGCTGATTCGCCCTGGGTTTGTAGGGCGGGGGCGTTGAGCGGGATAGTTTCAATTTGCAGCAGGGTGATGCCGGGGGGCAGGGCGGGCTCAAGGGCGGAGCGCACCTCTTCAGGGGTGGCATCGCATTCCAGCCAGAAATCCAGCACTTCACAGCGGCTGAGCAGGCCGAGCGGCAGGGGGCAGGCCTGTTGAAGGCGTGCCTGCGGGTGAAAGCCTTGAGAGTAGGCAATCGGCAGGCGGGCGCGGCGCAGGGTGCGTTCCCAGACCTTTTGCATATCCAGGTTGCCGGTGTAACGCAGCGCTTCGGTTTTGGCGTAGTGAATGCGGAAGCGATTCATGGCTGCACCTCGGTGGTGGCGCGGGGTGTGCCAACTTCAGGGCATTTCCACAGTGGGCCGGGGTTGGCGCGGCGAAGACTGCTGAAGGTGGGCAAAATGCCGCAGGCAAAGCACTGCTCTCGGCAGTCGGGGCGGGTTTGCTGACATTGGCTGTTGTGGTATTCTTCCAGAAGGTAAGATTTGCGCACGCCGGGTGAGATGACATCCCAAGGGAAGATTTCATCTTCGCCGCGCATGCGGTGCGTGTAGAAGTCGGGGTCAAGGCCGGTTTGTTCGAAGGCGGTTTGCCAGGCATGTGGGTTGAATTGATCTTGCCAGGCATCGAAGCGGGCGCCATTGCGCCAGGCAAGCTCAATGACCTGCCCCAAGCGGCGATCTCCGCGCGAGAGCCAGGCCTCGAGCATGGTTTCGGCGGGGGAGGTCCAGGTCATTTTTAGGCCGGGGCCGCGCAGTTCGTTTCGCAGCAGCTGTTGCTTGGCCTGAATTTGTTCGGTGGTGTCACAGGGCACCCATTGGAAGGGGGTGTGCGGTTTGGGGACGAAGGTGCTGACACCGGCATGGAGGGCGGCACGGTGCCCTAGGATGCGGCGGCCTTCTGCAATGACTTGTTTGCACAGGTTGGCAATGGCACGCACATCTTCAAGTGTTTCGGAGGGGTGGCCGATCATGAAGTAGAGTTTGATGGTTTGCCAGCCGCGGCTGTAGATGGCACGGGCCGTTTCCAGCAGCTGTTCGGTTTGGATGGGTTTGTTGATGATCTGCCTCATGCGCTCGGTTGCGGCTTCGGGGGCAAGGGTGAAACCACCCTGACGCGCGCCGCGCAATTTTTCCATCAATTCCACTGAAAAGGATTCGATCCGTAGCGAGGGCAGGGAGATGACCAGGTGTTGCCCTTCAATGGCTGAAACGGCATCTACTAGCTCAAGAATATTCGTGTAGTCAGAAGAGGAGAGGGAAAGCAGGGCAATTTCTTCAAAACCGGTTTGTTGCAAAGCGGTTTCGATGGCGGAGACGATTTGTGAGACGGGCCGTTCGCGCACGGGACGATTGACGAAACCGGCATGACAGAAGCGACAGCCGCGTGTGCAGCCGCGCATGATTTCGACCGAGACGCGATTGTGGACGACTTCGATGGAAGGGACGATGAAACGGGTGGGCGGCGGTGGCAATTGGGCGACCACGCGTTTGGTCACCTGGGCAGGGGCATCGGGGTGGAGGCGTTCGATGCGTTCGATGCGGCCATCCGCTGTGTAGTGCGGGGTGTAGAAGGAGGGGATGTACAGGCCCGGCAAGCGTGCCAGGCTGCGCAGCAGGGCGGGACGGCTGCCGGATTGAGCTTTCCACTCACTGTACACATCTACAATTTCGTGCAGCACTTCTTCGCCTTCGCCAATCACAAAAGCATCTATGAAATTGGCCATTGGCTCGGGGTTGTAGGCAGCGTGCCCGCCGGCTATCACCAAGGGGTGGCGTTCGTCGCGCTCGGCGCTGCGCAATGGCAGGCCGGCCAGGTCGAGCAGGTTGAGGGTGTTGGTGTAGAGGGTTTCATAGGGCAGGGTGATGCCGAGGATGTCGAAATCGGCGATGGCATGACGGGTCTCGAGAGAAAAGAGCGGGATGCGTTCCTGACGCAGGAAGGCTTCCATATCAATCCAGGGCAGGTAAACGCGCTCGGCTAGCACATCGGGGCGGGCATTGAGCGCTTGATACAGGATGGCAAGGCCCAGGTTGGGTAGGCCAATGTCGTAAATATCGGGGAAGGCCAGGGCCACGCGGGTGGGGATGGCTTCCCAGTCTTTTGTCACTTGGTTTTGTTCTCCGCCAACGTAGCGGCCGGGTTTGGCAACGCGCGGCAGGATGCGTTCAAGACGGGCTTGAATTTCAGTAGCAGACAGGCTCATAGTGCTCCAGGAATGAAAAATGTGGAGCTATTGTACCCGATTTTGGCGTAGAATGCTCAGATTGTGCCTTTGTACATGCCGCCATCTACGGTCAACATCACACCGGTGATGTAGGCGGCGATGGGGGAGAGCAGAAAGACAGCTGCGGCGGCAAATTCTTCTGGCTTGCCCAGGCGGCCCAGCGGGCTATCTTTGGCTTGTTTGCGAATTTCTTCCTCTATGGTTGTGTGGTTGAGGGTGGCGCGGTGTTGCATCAGTTCGGTGACGCGTTCGGTCTCGGTCCAGGCGGGCAGGATGGAGTTGAAGCGAATGCCCTGATTGCCAAGTTCCAAAGCGAGTGTTTTGGTCAGGCCAACGGTGGCAGCGCGGATGCTGTTGGAAAGCACCAGGTTGGGGATGGGTTGTTTGACGGAGTAGGAGGTGATGGTAAGGACGCTGGCACAGGTGGATTTGCGCAGGTGTGGCAGGGCGGCGCGGATCAGGCGGACGTTGCTCATCAGGTTGGTTTCGAATGCTTTTTGCCAGGCAGCATCGTCGAAGCTTTCAAACGAGCCGGCCGGAGGGCCGCCCGCATTGGCAACCAGTAAATCCAGTCCGCCAAAGCGCTCAACGGTTTGGGCAACCAATCGTTCAGGGGCCGCCGGGTCGCTGATGTCGGCGGCAAAGCCACAGGCCTGGGTGTTGCTTTCTTGTTGCAGGGTGTGCAGTGCCTTTTGGAGCGAGTCGGGGTTGCGGCTGTTGAGTGCAACCTGAGCGCCTTCCTGAGCGAGCAGGCGGGCAACGGCAAAGCCAAGGCCGCGGCTTGCGCCGGTGACCAGGGCAATTTTGTTGTGCAAGTGTAGGTTCATGGGCAGTTTCCTTTGGGTTAGAGCAGTTCGATGTGATGTTCCAAGAGGGGGAAGTCGGGCCAGGCTTGCAGGGTGTCTTGCAAGGCTTGTTGCAGGGCCCGACGGGTGAAGGTTGGGTCGTTGCTGACCAGGGCGCAAGCAATGATGGTTTCGTGCCAGCGGTCTTGCAGGTCTATCTCTGCCGCTGAAACGTTGAATTGTCGGTGCAGGCGGGCAAGCAACGGTTTGAGACAGCTGCGTTTGGCCTTAAGCGAGGTGCAGCCGGGCAAGAGCAGGTGCAGGGTGAGAATACCAAGGGACATTTTTGAACGCGAGTATGGTAAAATGCTTGTTCGGATCAACGGAGTGTGACGAAAACGCGATGACAAAAAAAGAAGATTTTCAGGAAGCTTTGGAGTACCTGTATAGTTTAACGGATTATAGCCTGATGCGCAACCTGCGTTTCAGTGAAGAAAAGTTCGATTTGGAACGGATGCGCGCCTTGTTGGCGGCCTGTGCGCAGCCACAGCGTGCTTATCCGGTGATTCATGTGGCCGGGACGAAAGGCAAAGGTTCAACTTCTGTGCTGATTGCCAGTGCTTTGCAAGCAGCCGGCTATCGGGTGGGGTTGTATACCTCGCCGCACTTATTGGCGTATGGTGAACGGATTCAAGTCAACCGTCAGGCGATTGAGGAAGATGAGCTGGCCGCGTTGGTGATGGAGCTGCGCCCGGTGGCAGAACGAATTGGGCAAATTACCAAGTTCGAGTTGACAACGGCAGCGGCTTTTTTGCATTTTGCACGTCAGGCGGTGGATGTGGCGGTGATTGAGGTTGGCCTGGGGGGAAGGTTGGATGCGACCAATGTGGTGGAACCGCTCGTTTCGGTGATCACTTCGGTTTCCTATGATCATATGAACGTGTTGGGGCATAGCCTGACGGCGATTGCGGGTGAAAAGGCGGGCATCATCAAGCCGGGGCGACCGGTGATCTTGGCGCCGCAGAAGGAAGAGGCTTTGGAGGCAATCGAGGCGATTGCAGCACAGCAAGGGGCGCCGTTGACGTTGGTCGGGCGTGAGGTGCGCTTTGCCGGGTTGGTGCAGTCGCATTCTTTGGATGGACAGGCTTTGTATGTTTGGGGCGCTGAGCAACAGGCGCAGATGGATGCTTTTTTGGATGGGAAGGCGGGCTGGCAGCCATTGAAATTGCACCTGGCGCTGTTGGGGGAACATCAGGTGCAGAATGCGGCAACAGCTTATGCGGCCTTGCGTGAGGTCGGGCGGCAGGGCCTAGTGATTGAAGATGATGCAATCGCCGCCGGGTTTGCAGCGGCGCGTTGGCCCGGGCGGTTTGAGCTGTTGCGGCGCGAGCCACCGGTGTTGTTGGATTCGGCACACAACCGCGATTCGGCGTTGCGTTTGCGCCTGGCGTTGGATGATTACTTCCCCAACCGCCCGGTGGTGATGTTATTTGGGGTTTCTACGGATAAGGATGTGGCGGGAATGTTTGCCGAATTGATGCCGCGTGTGGGGTGGGTGGTGGCTACAGAGGCGGGCACACAGCGCGCCATGGCGGCGGATGAATTGGTGGCGCTGGCCCATCGGTTTGGGCGTCCGGCATGGGCGCAACCGCAGGTGGAGTCGGCGTTATCGTTGGCCTTGCACCTGGCCGAGCAAGAACAAGCTTTGTTGCTGATTACGGGGAGCATTTTTCTGGTGGCGGATGCCTGGCGCGCCTGGCAAACGCACGCCGCACATGGTATAGGAGCGTTGAAACAATGAGAGATGATTTTTGGTCACGGCGTGGTGATAACGAAGAAGAATATTTATCGGCTTTGCAGCAACGCACCGAGGAGCTGTATCAGGTGCCGGATAAGGTGCCGGATGAGCAGGGGGTGATCGAAGCCGCTGTGTTGATTTTGCGCGACACATTGGTGTTGCCGCGCATGGTGGCGCCGATTTTTATTACCGATGAAATGAATTTGATGGCGATTCAGGAGGCGCAATACAACGACGAAACGTTGGTTGCGTTGGTGTTGCATGATCCGGAGGCGGACACTTTCCATGCCGATGCCTTTTTCCCGGTAGGGGTTGAAGTGGCAGTGGGGCGGGTGCTCAATTTGCCGGATGGCAACAATTCGGCTTTGATTCAGGGGCGTCGTCGAGTGCAATTGTTGGAGCTGACACAGGAAGAGCCCTATTGTCGGGCGCGTGTGCGGGTGGTGAATGAGACGATCCGCGTCGGGCGGCAGGTGGAAGCGTTGATGCGTACGGCGCGCGATTTCTTTGAGCGCTGTGTGCAATTGGATCGCAGTTTGCCCGATGAGGCGCATCTGTTCTCGCTCAACATCCAAGAGCCGGGATGGCTGGCAGATATGATCGCAACGGCAATTTCTTTGCCGTTTAGCGAGCGTTTGACTTTGTTGCAAATTACCAACCCAACCGATCGGTTGAAGCGGGTGAATTGGCTGTTGGCACAGGAATTGGATGTGTTGCAGTTGGAGGACGAGATTCAAACGCGCGTGCAAAGCGAGGTAGACCGTTCGCAGCGCGAGTTTTACCTGCGCGAACAAATGAAAGCAATTCAGACCGAGCTGGGCGATGGCGATATTTGGATGCAGGAGCTGAATGAGCTGCGCAAAAAGGTGGAGGAACTGGACGCACCGGATGAGGTGCGGGCAGTGGCGCGCAAGGAGGTGGAGCGCCTGGCGCAGATGCAGGCCATGTCGCCTGAGGTTGGCATGTTGCGCACTTATTTGGATTGGCTGTTGGACTTGCCCTGGCGGCAGGAAACAGAAGACAACCTGGATGTTCGTCATGCAGCCAAGGTGTTGGATCAATATCATTATGGCTTGGGGCGCGCCAAAGATCGCATTTTGGAATACATTGCTGTGCGCAGCCTGAAGCCAAAGCGCACCCGTCAGCCGATTTTGTGCTTTGCTGGGCCGCCGGGAACAGGCAAAACTTCATTGGGGCGCTCGATTGCCGAGGCATTGGGGCGCAAGTTTGTGCGCCTTTCATTGGGTGGGGTGCGCGATGAGGCGGAAATTCGCGGGCACCGTCGCACCTATATTGGCGCTTTGCCGGGGCGCATTTTGCAAACAATGCGCCGGGCCGGTTCGATCAACCCGCTGTTTATGTTGGATGAGATTGATAAGTTGGGGGCCGATTTTCGCGGCGACCCGGCTTCGGCTTTGCTAGAGGTGTTGGACCCTGAGCAGAATAATGCCTTTTCGGATCATTACATTGAGGTGGCCTATGACCTTTCGAAGGTCATGTTCATCACGACGGCCAATTCCCTGGCAAACATTCCCTCAGCTTTGCTCGATCGCATGGAGGTGATTGAGTTCCCTGGCTATATCGAGGAAGAAAAGCTGGAGATTGCGCGGCGGTTTCTGATTCCACGTCAGTTGGAAGAAACAGGTTTGGAAGAAGAGCAGGTGGAATTTTTGGATTCGACCTTGAAGCGCTTGATTCGCGAGTATACCTATGAGGCTGGGGTGCGCAACCTGGAGCGCGAGATTGGGCGGATGTGTCGCAAGGTGGCGCGACAAAAAGCGGAGCATAAGAAGCATGTCATCCATCGTTTGACGCCGGCTTTGGTGGAGAAATTTCTCGGCCCGCCCGAGTTCTTTATGACCGAGGCCGAACGGCAGGATGAGGTCGGCGTAGCGACGGCGATGGCCTGGACCGAAAGCGGTGGCGATATTATGCCGGTTGAGGTGCTGATTATGGATGGCAAGGGGATCGTGCAGATTACCGGGCAGATTGGAGACGTGATGCAGGAATCAGCACAGGCTGCGCTCTCTTATATGAAATCTCGTTCGCAGGTGTTGGGGATTGACCCGATTGTGTATGAGCAGCTGGATATTCACATTCACATCCCCGAAGGTGCCATTCCAAAGGATGGGCCTAGTGCCGGGATTACGATTGCAACCGCGCTCATTTCAGCTTTCACGGAACGTAAGGTTTATAAAGAAATTGGCATGACAGGGGAGATTACCTTGCGCGGGCGGGTGTTACCCGTGGGCGGGGTGCGCGAGAAGGTGCTTGCGGCGCATCGTGCTGGGCTGAAGACGGTTTTGATGCCGGAACGCAATATGAAAGATTTGGTGGATGTGCCCAAGCGGGTGCGCACCGATTTGCGGATTGTGCCGGTGACGAATATGGATCAGGTGTTGGAGCTGGCGCTTCACCCGACACCAGAGCAAACGCCCAAGACCAAACTGTTGGCCGAGAAGCGGCGCAAGGAACAGGCGCAGCAAGAAGAAGAGGGCGAAGAGGATTAGCTGGAGCGCGGACCGTTTTGTACGGCGCGAATGCCGTTGCGCACTTGCGTCAGGGTGCGGTCGAGTTCCATTTCCATATTCGTCAGCGTTTGCAAGACGTATTCATCGGCCTCGCGGCGGGTTTGCTCTGCCATGGCTTCGGCTTCCAGCCGGATTTGTTCGGCTTGCTGACGGGCTTGTAGCACAATCGCATCGTTTTGCACCATCTGTTCGGCTTTTTCGCGCGCCAGTTGTAGGGTGCGATTGGCTTCTTCTTGTGCTTGGGCAAGGATGCGGTCTTTTTGGGCCACAACCTGTTGGGCTTTTTTGATTTCTTCAGGGATGGAGACGCGCATTTGGTCAATCAAATCCAACATGCGGTCTTCATCCACCAGAACGCTATGCGTGAACCAGATGGGGCGACCCTCGTTGAAGAGTTCTTCTAGACGATCCACAAGATGTAAAATGTCCATATCCTCATTCTCCTCAATAGGAAGCAAATGTTGCAAGAATTGGGCCGGCTAATCTCTGAGGGAGGTCATGTGGGTGTTTTGCTGGGTTTCGCCCAGTTCTGAAAAACGACGCTTCAGGGCTTCGGCAACTGGCAATGGCACCATGCTGGAAATATCGCCGCCCAGCGAGGCAATTTCACGCACGGTGGTGGAAGAGAGAAAGGTATGCTCTTCGCTGGTAATCAGGGCAACGACTTCAATGTCTGGCTCAAGGCGATGGTTGGCGAGGGCAATGCGAAATTCTTGCTCAAAGTCGGAGAAGACGCGTAGCCCGCGCACGATGACCTGTGCATTGATGGAGTGGGCAAACGAGACGGTTAGGCCGCTATAGCCAACGACTTCAATGTTGCCGTCATCGGCAAAGCTTTGTGTCGTTAGGCGAATGCGCTCTTCGGGGGAGAAGAGCAGGTTTTTGAGTGGGCGGTCATAGACAGCAACGACGAGTTGGTCAAACAGACGCGCCGCCCGTCGGGCAATATCAATGTGCCCGTAATGGATGGGGTCGAATGTGCCGGGGAAGAGAGCTTTTACCATGATATTATTCTAACTGATATCTCCTCTTCCGTCACGCCAAAACAGACGCAGTTTTTCGAACAGCGGCTGATGGTTGGGGTCGCTGAAGGTTGGGTCTTGCTCAAAAAGTTCATGTGCTAGCTGACGGGCGGTCTCGATGAGGGCAAGGTCGCTCAGGTTGGCCATTTTCAATTCTGCCATGCCGGATTGGCGCGTGCCGAGAAAGTCGCCGGGGCCGCGTTGCTCAAGATCAAACTGGGCCAGGACGAAACCATCATTGGTCTTTTCCATTGCTTCCAGGCGTTCATTTTCGGCGTTGTCGTCGCGGTCGGGGATGAGCAGACAATAGGAGGGCAGGTCGCTGCGGCCTACGCGCCCGCGCAGTTGATGGAGCTGCGCCAGGCCAAACCGGTTGGCGCCTTCAATGAGCATGATGGTGGCGTTGGGCACATCTACGCCGACTTCGATGACGGTGGTGGAGACCAGGATTTGATATTGGCCGGCGTGAAATTGATTCATGATGGCTTCTTTTTCATCCGGTTTCATGCGTCCGTGTAGTAAGCCCACCTGATAACGATGGAAGACTTCTTGTTGGAGGCGTTGGTGTTCTTCAACAGCGGCGCGCAGATCTTCGTTTTCGCCTTGTTCAATCAGCGGATAAACGATGAAAGCCTGATGACCTTTTTCAAGCTGACCACGAATGGCCTGATAGGCACTTTCGCGTTCGGCTGGGCGCAGGACGTGCGTTTTTACGGGTTGCCGGCCCGGTGGCATTTCATCTAAGATGGATAGATCAAGGTCGCCATACAGGGTGAGGGCCAGAGAACGTGGGATGGGGGTGGCGGTCATCACCAGCAGGTGCGGGTTGTTGCCTTTCGAGCGCAACAGCGATCGTTGACCGACGCCAAAGCGGTGCTGCTCATCAATGATGGCGAGTTGTAAATTTTGGAATTCAATGGGGTCTTCCAGCAGGGCGTGTGTGCCGATGAGCAAACGGATGCGGCCATCAAGCAGACCTGCGCGCAGCTCTTCTCGTTCGCTTTCGGGCGTGCTGCCGAGCAGCAGGCGAATTTGTTCGGGCTGAAAGGGCGCGTTGGGGTCATTTTCTGTGCCGCATAGCAGGCGACGCAGGCTTTGGGCGTGTTGTTCGGCGAGGATGCTGGTGGGGGCCAAAAGTGCAACCTGTGCGCCCGATTGGGCAACAATCGCCGCGCTGAGGGCAGCAACGACAGTTTTGCCCGAGCCGACATCGCCTTGCAGCAGTCGGTTCATTGGATGACCAGAGCGAAGGTCATTGCGAATGTCTTGCAGGGCGCGCTGTTGTGCCTGGGTGAGCGCATAGGGCAGACGTTCCATTTGGGCTTGCAGCCATTCGTCTGATACCGAATAGATTTGAGCGGTGTGGTTGTGCCAGCTGCGTTTTTGACGCAAAACGCCCAGTTGTAGCAAGAAGATTTCATCAAAGGCCAGGCGGTGCTGGGCAGCTTTGAGCTGCTCAAACGAATCAGGGAAATGAGCCTGAAGCAATGCTGTGCCGAGCGGCATCAGCCTGGCGGCGTTACGGATGCTTTCGGGCAATGGGTCGGGCAGGCGAGTTGCCCAGTGACTGACGGTTTGGAACATGACGCGCCGCAGCCAGCGTTGGGTGACACCGGCAGTGAGCGGGTAAACCGGCACAATGCGGTTGGTGTGCAAATGTTCGGTCTCGAGCAGCTCCCATTCGGGGTTGTTCATTACCAGACGGCCAAGGTAAATATCCACTTTGCCGGAGACGACAATTTGTGTGCCGGGGGTCAGGCGGGTGGCAATCCAGGGCTGATTGAACCAGCTGATGCGCAGCGAGCCGGTGCCGTCGGTGACGACTGTTTCGACGATTTGCATCTTGCCGCCGCGTGCCTGACGGGTGAAGGTGTTGACGACTGAGGCAATCAGCGTTAGCTCTTCGCCATAATTGATACGATTGATGGTTTTGAGCTGACTGTAGTCATCGTAGCGGCGCGGAAAGTAATAGAGCAGGTCTTGCAGGGTGTAGAGGTTGAGCGTGTGCAGGGTTTGGGCGTAACGTTGGCCAACGCCGGGCAATACCGTCAGGGGCGCCTCGAGGCCAAGACCTGGCGTGGTTTTTTGCGAGGCGGGTGGGGGGCTGCTGCGGCGTGGGGGACGCTCAGTAGCCGGTGGCGGAGGGGGCGGGGGTGTGTGTTGTTGAATAGGTGCGGTCGAGGTTGGCAGGGGAGCTTCATCCGTTTCTGGCAGCTGATCAATTCTTGCCAGCAATTGTTCAAGGACGACCTGACGCTGGGTTGGGTCCAGGCTTGGGTACAGCGTTAGCTGCTTAATGATGTGCTGAATGAGGTCGCCAGGGATTTGTGCTGCTTCGGCTTCTTTTTGCCAGACAGGGATGATTCTGTTCAGCCCGCCAACAACGGCGCGATTGTCGTATCCACGCTCTTGTTCAAGTTGGAAAAATTTGTGAAGTTTTTGGATAGGTGAACGCATAGGATTCATTGTATCGTATTTTAGCGGAGCGGGATGTTTTCAGCGGTGACCATGCCCAGGCAGCGCGGGCCAATGAGCGTGGCAAGGAAGGGGCTGATGGTATGCTCGCTATAGGGGGTTTGGGGATAGGTTTCTTGAGCGAATTGTCGCAGGGTGCGGCTTTCGGTCAGCAAGGGCGGGGCGCCTTGCAGGAAAGCAATTTGGCGCAGACTGTCGAATTCCCCCAGAAATTCTTGAAAGAAGTCGAGCACGCTGCGATAGTTGCGCACTTTTTCAATCGGCGTGAGGCTGCCTTCTTCGATGGTGAAGAGGGGGTAGAGGTTGAGCATTTCGCCGATGGTGGCCTGGGCATGGTCGAGAATGCCGGCCTGGTGCAGGTAGGTAAGCCCCGGCGGGCAGAGGAGGGTGTAGATGTGCGGAATGAGGCGACGCACCTGACGTTCAGCTTCGGAGAGCGGCGCCCCTTGCTCAAGCAAGCCTGCAGCTAGCTGGACGAGGATGCCCAAGCCAACAGAGATGGTTTGGCTGTTAATCAGGGTGATGTTGCTGTGACTTTGCAACGGGGCAATGGCAAGCTCAGCCTGATGATAGAGTGGGCTGAGCTGATCGGACATGAAAATGACCAGCACCTGATCATAATTTTGGATCAGGTTGCTGAAAATTTCGTGCAATTTTTCGGCGTTGGGTGTCACCAGGCGCTGCTGAAAGTCGGGCGTGATGCTTGGCGGCATGCGTGCAATTTTGACATCTTTGCCTTCGGGGTAGAGCTGATTGTTCACTTGAATGTCAAGCGGCGTCACGCGCACCAGGTTCTTGCCTGGGAACATGGGTTGGGGAAATTGCGCCGAAGTGTCGGTGAGGATGCAAGAAGAATGCATGGATTATTCGATTGAGATAATGAATTGATAGTGCGGTTGCCCGCCTTCGTGCAGTTCAATCTCGTGATCGGGATAGACGGCGCGCACGCTGTCTACGATGCGGTTGACTTCTTCTTTGGAAATGTTTTGGCCATAGAAGAAGGTAATGCGTTCGCGCTCCTCCGTATGGGCTTTTTGCAGGAGTTGTAAGCAGGCATTTTCAATGGAAGAGGTTGACTCGATCAATTGTCCGTTGAGCAAGGCAATGACTTCGCCACTGTTGACCTTGACCCCGTTGATTTCAATGGAGCGGGTAGCAATGGTGATTTCGCCTGTTTCAACATCACCAAGAGCTTGATTCATGTCTTCGACGATGGTGTCAAAATCGCCGTTGTGTTCCATGCGCAACATGGCAGAGAGGCCCTGAGGCACGCTGCGGCTGGGGATGACGGCGACTTTCTTGACCGTCATACTGGCAGCAGCCTGGGCGGCCATGACGATGTTCTTGTTGTTGGGCAGGATGATGATTTGGTCGGTGGGCAGGTTCTCAAACGCGGCAAGGATTTGTTCTGTGCTTGGGTTCATTGTCTGTCCGCCCTCGACAATGGCGGAAACGCCCAGGCTGGCAAAGATGCGCGCAATACCCTTGCCGGGGGCTACGGCAACGACAGCAATTTGTCCGGGTTCAACCGGGTGTAATGAAAGCTGGCTTTTGCTGCCTTCGCTTTCCATTTGGGCCAGCAGGTTTTCAATGGCTACTTTGGTAACCGTGCCGAGTTGCATGGTGTAGTCAATTGGTTGATAGCGATTTTCGGTGGGGACGTGAATGTGCATGCGGTACATGCCATCGCCTTCGCCAACCTGGATGGAGGTGCCAATTTCGGAAAGTTCGGCATAAAATTTTTCGAGGTCGAGCGGTTGATAGGGGCGGAAGTCTACAACGACTTCAAAATCCTGGCCGGGTTCAACTGCTTCCATGCTTTCTTCAAGTTGCATGGCAGCGAGTGGTTGGACGGTGACAACACCTTCAAGCGGTTGGCCTTTGATGTGACGCAACATGCCCTCAAGGATGATGAACAGGCCCTTGCCGCCCGAATCAACAACGCCGGCTTGCTTGAGGATGGGCAAGAGCTCTGGAGTGCGCTTGACCGCGGCATCGGCGGCGTTGACAACGCTTTCGAAAAGATCTGCCAGTGAAGGTGCCTGGGGAAGTTCCTGTTCAGCTGCGGCAGCTATCTCTTTGGCAACTGTCAGAATCGTGCCTTCAACGGGGCGCACAACGCCTTTGTAGGCGGTGTTGCGGCTTTCGGCCAAGGCACGTACCAACATGGCCGCGTCCATGGTCTCGGCGCTATCCAGGGCGCGGGCAAAGCCACGCCACAATTGTGAAAGAATTACGCCGGAATTGCCGCGCGCCCCCATGAGCGCACCTTGGGCGATGGCGTGAGCCATTTTGCCAACGTTGCGTTCACCGGATTGGGCAATTTCGCTATAGGCTGCTTGCATGGTGAGCAGCATGTTGGTTCCGGTGTCTCCATCGGGGACGGGGAAGACATTGAGGGCGTTGACCATCTGTTGGTTGACTTTCAACCAGGTCATGCCGGCTTCAACCAGGGTTTTTAGTTCTTGACCATCAATGCGTGTGCCTAAATCGGTTTGTTTGCCGATGCTGGGATGAATTTCAAAAGAATTGCTCATGGGACTCCTAACGATAAAAAGATAAGCACATTAATCTGTGTCGCTAATCCGTAGACCGCGCACATGAACATTCACGTATTTAACGGGCAGGCTGGTGGCTTTTTCGATTTGGTAGCGCACAGCATCCACAACGCTGCTGGCGACGGTGGTGATGCGCATGCCATATTCAATGACAAGGTATAAATCAACGCCAATACTACGGCCATCAAAGTGCAACTCAACCCCTTTGGTGGGGTCTTTGACGAGGGTTTGAGCGACTTCTTCAGCAAGGTTTTTGGCAGCAAGACCAACGACACCATAGGAGGCCAGCGCCGATTGGGCGGCGATGGTGGCAATGGCGCGTTGAGAAACATAGATATTACCCAGCGGATTAGACATTTCTTTCATTGTTTCACCTTATTTGTTTTAACCGTCTTTCTTGTAAAAAGTTGCACTCTGTAGTAAAATTCACTCTTGCTGTTGTACGAGACAGCATTATCAAGCATTTGAAGTAGGAAAGGAACTTGAGCGATGGCGAAGTGTGAAGCATGTGGCAAATCAACGGTCTTTGGTCATAACCGCAGCTTTTCGCAGCGGGCAACCAATCGGACTTTTCGCCCCAATTTGCAGCGGGTGATGGTGTTTGAGAATGGCCGTAAGGTTCACAAGGTTTTGTGTGCCAAGTGCATTCGAACCCTGGCAAAGTCTGCATAATTGAGTATGTGGGCAAAAGTCACGGCGCAAGCCGTGATTTTTGTTTTAAGGTACAACGCTGCGCAGAGCGCGGACACCGGCAGCAATGCCCTGCGGGTGCTGGAAGATGGCTGTTGCGGCGACAAATACATTGGCACCGGCCTGATAGCAGGCTGGCAGGGTTTGCGCTGTGATCCCGCCATCTACTTCAAGCAGGGCAGGGGAAGATCGTTGGTTGAGCATTTGACGAATGTGGGCAATTTTGGTGCTCATTTCGGCGATGTGCGGCTGACCAGAGTAGCCGGGGTTGACTGTCATCACCAGCACCATGTCTACCCAGGGCAGGACGGCTTCAATGGCGCTGGCTGGGGTGCCAGGGTTGAGGACAATGCCAGCTTTGCAGCCCAACGCTCGAATAGATTGTAGGGTGCGGTGAATGTTGGGGTTGCCCTCAATGTGGACGGAAAGGGTGTTGGCGCCGGCTTTGGCAAAGGCCTCAATGTGCTGTTCGGGTTTTTCAATCATCAGATGTACATCGAGTGGCAAGTTGGAAGCGCGCCGACAGGTGGCGACGATGAAGGGCCCCATGGTGATATTGGGGACAAAATGCCCATCCATGACATCAATGTGTAACCAATCGCAGCCGGCAGCCTGGGCCTGGGCCAACTGATCGCCCAATGTGGCGAAATCGGCAGAGAGGATGGAAGCAGACAGCAAGAAGGGCATCGTCATCAAGAGATTGAGTTGAGTGCGAGCCAAATGTAGAGCCAGAAGGGGATGAGACCGCCAACAGCTAACAGGGCAAGCAACCCCAAGAGGATGCTGACCCAATCAATGCCGGGCAGCAATGGCGCTTCTTCCGCTGGGCTGGGCAGTGGAGCAACTGGTTGGGAAGGTGTAGCGGTGGCGGCGCTGAGCGGGCGTGATGGAAAGGGGGCTGCTGCAGGGGGCGTTTCGGGGCGCAGGCTTGTTTGGGTGGTTTGGTTTTGTTGGCTGAGGGTTTCAAGGACACGGCCCATTTGATCGGCGGTTCGATAGCGAGCCGAGGGCTCCTTGGAGAGAATTTTTAGCACAACTTGCTCAAGGGCAGGGGGGATCTGTGGGTTGAGCCGTGAGGGGGGGAGGGGCGTAGCGTCACGGTGCATACGAATCAGCTCAGCTGGGTCGGTGGATTGAAAAGGTAGCTGACCGGTGAGGGCTTCGTAGAGCACAACGCCCAGGGAATAAACATCAGAGGCGGGCGAGGGGGCCTGACCGATGGCCTGCTCGGGGGAAAGATAGGCAGGGGATCCCCAAACAACGTCATGTTTTTCGTCTGGATGAATGGATGCGAGGGCGCGGGCAATGCCAAAATCCGTCACTTTGAGACGTTGGTCCGGTGTGACAAGCATGTTATGCGGTTTGATGTCGCAATGTACCAGTCCGGCGCGGTGCGCATAGCCTACGCCCGCACAGGCCTGCACTAGCAGGGCGATGGCTTCATTTACTTCCAGGCGTCCGCGTTGGCGCAGGATGGATTTGAGGTTGGCCCCGGGGACGTATTCCATTACCAGGAAGAGCCAGCCTTCATCGAGGCCAAAATCATGGACGGTGACAATGTTGGGATGGCTGAGGTTGGCAACGGCGCGAGCTTCTTGGCGAAAGTGTTCGCGGAAGGCGGGCTGATTGGAATAATCTTGCCGAAGCAGCTTAATCGCAACGGGGCGTTCGAGCATCAGATCTTTGGCCTGATAAACGACCGCCATGCCGCCTGTTCCCAGCGGTTGCTGGATCTGGTAGCGATTGCTTAGAATGGATGGAATGGGGCGTGCTGTTTCCATGAGTAAACATGATTATATCATAGGCGCGCCGATTGCACAGCGGTAGCATGAATCGCGCTCACGGTTTTCACAAACTCGGGATTGGAACAGAAGTGAGGAGGGATAAGGCCATGGCCGGGAAAGCATCAAACAAGCGGCGAGCCCTGGCG
>JAIWNK010000072.1 GCA_020216845.1 Anaerolinea sp.
CGGTATGAGGCCGCCATGCCCCTACGGGGGTGGCTTTTGTTCCGCTTGTTCGGTGTGTTCCGTGGTTGGTTTATGGCGGGCATGGCTGGATGCATGAGGGGTAAGGCCCGGTATGGGCCGCCATGCCCCTACAGGGTGTCGGGGCGGGCGGATTTTGGCATCCCTCGATGGGAGAAACGCCGGTTTAAAAAGATAAGCGCACCCGGGAAGTGCGCTTGGTGATGCTTGTCGGGGCGGGCGGATTTGAACCGCCGGCCTCACGGTCCCGAACCGTGTGCTCTAACCGGGCTGAGCCACACCCCGAACGTGTGCGGATTATACTCCCCTCTATGGGTTTTGACAAGTCTTTATGCCCATTTTGCAGTTGATTTTTACGCCGCAAAGGCGTTGTGTCAGGCTTTGTTTACCTGGTAGGCAACTTCGCTTTGCCCAACCTGCAACCAATCGGGCGCTTTCTTCGTCCATACCCAACGGAAGTGGAGCACAGCATAGATCAGGTTGGAGCCAATGCTGAGCAGGGCGGCAAGCAGCATCAAGGTTTCGGTACGCGGCAATGGAACGATGACCGAGTCAATGAAGGGTTGGAAGGTGAACAGGTACATCATCCAGGTTGCCAGGGTGTAGGCGCGGGCCTGTAGCCAGGTGCCTTTCTTGATGAAGAGAGAAGGAATGGTGCAGGCTGCCAGGACAATGGCGTGATAACTGGCATGTTCAGGGAAGTTCAGGTAAACGAAAGTCCAGTTCCAGATGTCGTAGGCGATGATCCAAAAAGTGGTCATGCCGGGCCAAAGCATGTCGTTGGATTTGCTGCCATCGGGTTGGATGGCAGACCAGCGTGATAGGACGACGATATTCAGCAGCCCAGCGATGGCGTTGAGAATGTTGGGTAAGAAGCCCATGGCAAAATCTTGTGTACAGGCTTCCAGGATGTTGACGCTCAAAATAGCTGCACAGATCCATAAAGCCCAGCGTTTTTTGTGCAGGTTGGTGAACCGGATGAAATAAAACCACACAACAGCAAAAACAACAGAATAGAGCTTGACCCAGCGGAAGAGATGGGTCACATTGCCGGAACTGGCCCAGTAGAACGAAGCAACAACTGGAAAGACCATGAAGAGCAGGATGGTGACCCAGCGATATTTGCGTCCGATCTCGTTGATGAAGATCAGACCGATCAAGACACCAAGCAGATGTAGGATGGTGAGCGGCACGTTGCGTTGGTTGAGCGGCAGGGTTTTATCGCCGTGTTGGGTGGTAAAGCGAGTGGCGCTGATGCGGGTGAATTCCATGCTGCCAAGCTCGCTCATGGCGCTGTTGGGTGCTGGTTGAATGCGCAAGATGCCGTTTTCCAGCGTCCAGGTCATGGCGGCATCGCGGGTATTGATGCCGGAATCTTGTTTGCGTACATCCAGCGTTCCGGCGGGGTCGAAATGCATGATATAAAAGGTGGAACCCTGGCCGCCTTTGCCTTCAATCAGCAGATGCCATTCACCTGTTATTGTCTCGCTGCTAGCTTGGGCGGAGACAAACTGTGGCAGGGCGAACAACAGCGCAACGAGCAAAACCAACCATATCGCAAACCGAAAGAAAGGGGAGAACTTATGCATGAGAACAAACCTCAAATTGGGTGGGGTATTCTGGTATTCCAGAAGAAATTATTGTAGCATATATTGGGCAAGCGCTGGTTTAAGGCGATGAAAAAAGGATATTTGTTTGGACTTTTTAAGAGCAAACGTATCATTTGAGCAAGCCTTATGATAAACTAGGGCTCAAGGATTTTTTGAGAGATGAATCGTTCTAGTACAGCTCAGGCATTTGCCAATATCGCTTTGATCAAATATTGGGGCAATCGGCAGCAGGCGCTGCGGCTGCCGGCCAATGGTTCAATTTCTTTCAATTTGGATGGTTTGTATGCTCGCACGCGGGTGCAGTTTTCGTCCGAGTTGACGCAGGATCAGCTGATTCTGAATGGACAGGCGCAGGTGGGCGCAGCGTTGGAACGGGTGAGCCGTTTTTTGGATGCGGTGCGCACCATGGCAGGGATGAAAGAACGGGCGGTGGTGCAGAGTGAAAACAATTTTCCGATGGGGGCGGGGATTGCTTCTTCGGCGGCAGCTTTTGCGGCGTTGAGTTTGGCGGGCAGCCGGGCAGCTGGTTTGACGCTGAGCGAGGCGCAGCTTTCGCGCCTGGCACGGCTTGGTTCAGGATCCGCTTGTCGGTCGGTGCCGGGCGGGTTTGTCGAGTGGCAGCCGGGGACGGGCGATGCGGATAGTTATGCCTTCAGTATTGCTGAGCCGGATCATTGGGCGCTGGTGGATTGTGTGGCCATTGTGGCCAGTGAGCACAAGGCGGTTGGTTCAACACAGGGCCATGCACTGGCTGATCGCAGCCCATTGCAGGCGGCGCGCGTGACGGATGCGCCGCGGCGGTTGGCGCGTTGCCGTGCTGCTATCCGGCTACGCGATTTCGATGCCCTGGCGCAGGTTGTGGAGCAAGATAGCACCTTGATGCACGCGGTGATGATGACTTCAACGCCGCCCTTGTTTTACTGGCAGCCAACTTCGTTGATTTTGATGCAGCTTGTGCCAACCTGGCGGGCCGAGGGTTTGCCGGTATGTTATACCCTGGATGCCGGGCCGAATGTGCATGTGTTTACCCTGGCGGAATATGCTGATTTGGTTTGTGAGCGCTTGCAAGCCGTGCCCGGTGTGCGAATGGTGTTGCGCGCCGGTGTGGGCGGGCCTGCCTGTTGGCTGGAATAAAAAATCAGGGGCTGTCGGACGAGGACAGCCCCTGAGGAGAAATAGAGTTTAGTGGGCCAGGGCCAGCAAGAAGTCCGGTACCCAAAACTTGCCATAGCCCCACATCGCCAGGGTCAGCGAAAGTGCAACCATGAGGATGCCAAAGGCAATGAGGGCATAGTCGCGACGAGTGTATTTCAACTCGTCCAGCCAGGTGCGCGGGCCCACGCCAAAGGCGCGCAGGTCCATCGCGTCTATGATGTCCTCGCTGCCGCTGAGAGCATGGATGGTGACCGGCACGACAAGCGGCGCCAGGCGACGCACCTGATCGAGCAAGCCGCCGCGTACTTTATCCAACTCATAGCCGCGCGCCCGTTGCGCATCCATCGTTTGGGTGAAGTCTCGTCCAAAGGTGGGGATGAAACGCATGGTCAAGTCCATGGCGTAGGCAATCTTATCTGAAAAGCCCAGGCCGCGGAAGGTGACGCCATAGAGTGCCGGATTGAGGGAGTAGGGGATGAGGATGGTCATCATGGCAATGCTGGAAACGCGCGCGATCATGCTGAAAGCAAACATGGTGCGCTCAGCGGTGATGCGCAGGGTGGGTTGCCAGCCAAGAATGTCGAACCCGGCTTTCAAGACGGCCAGGTCGTGCTCTTCTTTGTAGAGTTCGATGCCGCCGCGACCGGTCAGGAAGGTGAGCAGGGCAAAGAACAACACAAAGCCGATAATGAAGAGCCAGGCGCGGCGCATTTCCTTCCAGGCAATGCCAGAGCGAAAGGCAACAAAGATGGCCAGGCCAAAGAAGAAGGCCAGGTAACGTAGATCCCAAAAGAAGAGCGTGGAAGCGAGAAAACACACAAAGAACAGGATCCAGGCTCTTGGGTCAAAGCTCTGAATGATGGAATTGCGCTTGCGATAACGCCAGGTGACCAGCATTGAAAGTCTCCGGTGAACGGTTTAGCGGCCCGTTTGTGCCTGAACAGCGTTATAGGCGGCGACCAGGATGGGGACGAGGATTGCGGCAAAGAGCAGGTTGGGGCCGGCCGCGGGCAGGAATTCGCCAACGATGGCAACCGGCAGCGGGAAACCATTGATCCACACATCCGAGACAGCGGCAAACCCCAGGCCAATCAGGTTACCCAACATGCTCCAGGTGACAGCTGCGGCAATTTCTACGTTTTTGGCAAAGGCAAAGCGCACAACCAGCACCAGTACCAGGCCAATCACAACCGAAAGACCTGCAAAGAGGCTGATTTGTTGATCGCCAAAAATGCCATTTTCGACATCAAAGAAGAGCATGTTCGGCACGTTGCGGTTGACCAAGAAGATGGCGGTTGCAATCAGGGTGAGGACAAAGCCGATGCCCAACACAACATTCAGGCTGCTCTTCTTGTCCTTGAAGAGGTGCACCATGCCAGCAATCATGCCTACCAGGCCGTTGCCAACGCTCCACTGTGGCGAAAGGCCAAAGCCGGTTAGCGCGTCGCCAAACATGTTGCCAACTGCACCGGTGAAAAAGCCAACCGCTGGTCCAAAAGCAAAGCCAAAGAACATGGGAATGGCAATGGCCGGGCGAAGTGCAACCTGGCTGACAGATGGCACAACAAAAACGGTGCCGTTGAAGATGAATGAGAACAGGGCATAGAGCGCTGCGCCAATACCCATGTAGACGACCTCGCGCGTGCCAACTTCCCAAATTTGGCTGTTGCGTGTCAGATAGTAGGTGATGAAGACGACAAGCAACCCAATGCCGACAAATACAAAGCGCAATACAGCGGTTTGATCCAGGTCAAGGCTGGGGTTGACCAGGCGGCCAATCAGCCAGATGCCGAGGAAGAAACCTAGCACGGCAATCAGGGTTACAATGACGGACAGCAGTTTCTTATTCATCCTTCAAGCCTCCAAAAAATTAGTGGGTGGTTTCCAGAGCCAGTTCTTCGGCTCGTTTAAACGATTGGAGTTGACCGCGTCGCTGTAAATTGGCCAGTAAGAGCGAGGTGGGCACAACCCGGTTAGCGCGCAGTCGGTCGAAATCGCTCAGCACTTCAGCAGGGCTGCCATCGGCAACGATTTGACCGTTGTTGACCAGGAGCACGCGCGTGGCATAGATGACGGCCATGTCAACATCGTGGGTGATGAAGAGGATGGCGTCGAAGTTGGGCATTTGCATAATGGCATCCATGAATTGCATGTAGTTGCGATAATCCTGCCCGGCGGTTGGCTCATCCATGACGAGGATGCGAGAACGCATGGCCAGGATGGCAGCAATGCTGACGCGCTTTTGTTGTCCGAAGGAGAGGGAGAGGGGGGCAATGTTTTCCATGCCGGACATGTTGACGATTTGGAGCGCTTCTTGCACTTGTTGGGCGATTGCTTCCGGTTTGTGGTTCAGGTTGGTTGGCCCAAAGGATAGCTCCTCGCGCACGGTTGGGGCAAAGAGCATGTGGCTTGGGCTTTGAAAGACGTAGCCAAGCTGACCAGCGATTTGTGCCACGCTGAGCGAATGTGTATCTTGCTCATCAATCCACACCTTGCCGGATTTGGGCTTGAGCAGACCGATGGCGTGTTTGACAAGGGTGGTCTTGCCTGCGCCATTGGGGCCAAGAATGGCAACGATTTCACCCGGGTGAATGCTGAGGTTGATGCCTTGTAAAACGCTGCGTTCGGTTTCGTAGCCAAAGGAGACGTTTTCAAAACGCACAAGGGGGCGAGAAGATGTTGTGCTGCGTCCCGTCAGGCGCGGTGGGGGTGGGGGCGTTGGGCGGGTGCGGGCAGCGCGTTGGATGATTTTCTCGGCAGGGAGCTTGATTTCGCTGTAATCTACGGCTTCTTCAAGGCCTGCTGTTGGGCCAAAATAGCGAATCTCACCGCCGGTCATGTAGATGGTCTGCTCAGGGGCAATGCGCAACACGTCTTCAACGCGGTGTTCGATCAATAGAATGGTCATGCCCTCGTCGGCAAGTTGTCGGACGATGTCGAGGGTTTCTTGGGCGCTGGCTGGGTCAAGGCTGGCAAGGGGTTCATCGAGCATTAACAGGGAAGGTTGCATGGCAAGCACGCCGGCCAGGGCGACTTTCTGTTTTTCGCCACCGGAGAGATGAAAAGTTTCCCGCTCGCGGAGATGGCTGATTTTCAGACGTTCCAGGGCGGCATCAACGCGTTGAAGAATTTCCTTGCGGCTCAGTTGCAGGTTTTCCAGGCCAAAGGCTACTTCGTTGAGGACCTTGGTGCCCAAGATTTGCCGTTCCGGGTCTTGCAAGACGGTGCCAATCAACTGGGAAATGCGCGCCAGGGAGATGGCGCGAATGTCTTGCCCCTGAATGAGGATGCGTCCGGTCAGTTCGCCTTTGTAGCTACGTGGAATCAGTCCGTTGATGCAGCGTGCAAGCGTGGTTTTGCCACAGCCGCTTGCTCCGGCAATGAGCAACACCTGCCCGGCTTCAACGCGCAGGTTGATGTTTTTCAGGGCCAGTTCACTACGGCTTCGATAACGAAAGGATAGGTTTTCGATTAGCAAGGGCGGTGTTGTGGACATGCGCTCTTCTTTGGGATGGGATGCCATGCACGCTTAATCATAGCATAGTTTGTTGAAAATATGGCCTCTTTTTGTGATTAATTTTGTTTTTGACAGAATTTTTGGGCTTCTTCAAGTGCTGTTGCATCACAGACGACCATCAATAAATCATTCGCTGAAAGCAAAGTATTGCCTTTGGGGATGATCGTTTGCTCACCGCGGCGCAAACTGACGATGACAAAGTGTTTGGGCCAGGCAATTTCCTTGACCTGACGGCCATCGCAGGCAGCGCCAGGCTGGATGAGAATTTCTTGGACTTGTGCTTCTTCAGGAATGTGTTTGCTCAGCTGTTGTGGAATGGATTCTTGGGGGACAAACCATAAGGGATGCTCTAGATTTTCGAGGGCGGCATCAATTTCCGCGGAAAGTTTTTCGTAAACATCTTCTGAGATGATGCCATCTACACGCATGCCCAGGTAGGCAGAGCGTTGGGCGCGCAGGATTTCTCGTCGAGCGATTTCTAATTCTTCTGTTTCAAGTTTGGGCTGCACGCGCAGGAATTGACGCACTGAATCGGCCAGCAGAGCGGTTTGAGATTGGATTTGGGGCCGAATGCGCTCCCAGGCGGGGGCAGAAATCAAGCCCTCGCGATAGCGACGTTCGATGTGCGCTTCTGCAGCGCGCAAGGCGTTGAGGCGGGCATGGCGTTGGGTATATTCGATTTGGGCTGGGTCTATGATGATGATTTTCAGATGTTGGATGAGAGGACGCATGGTTGTGGCCTGTATCAGCAGGGTGAATAGGGCAACGCCAAACGCCATGGTGCGAATCAGGTCGCGGTCTGTTCCCAGGCTGGCGGGTAGACTGAGGGCCAGGGCCAGGCTGAGGGCGCCGCGTAACCCGCCCCAGGCAATGACATGCCGCCAGCGCCAGGAAATTGGCTCGCTGAAACGATTGGTGAGCCACCCCAACCCATAAACGACGATGACGCGCGCGATCAATACGCCGCCAATTGCCCAGGCAAGTGCTTGCCAGGCATTGGATAAGGCTTTGAGGTCTACTTCTAGACCAATGAGCAGAAATACCAGTGAGTTGACCAGAAAGGTGATGTATTCCCAGAAGTTATAAAGCACAATGCGCGTGGTGGGGCTCATGCCTTGTGGCCCTAGGCTGCCCGTAATCAACCCGGCAGCAACGACAGCTAAAACGCCGCTAAAATGCAGCTGTTCGGCCAACAGGTAGGCACCATAGGCAAGCACGGTTGTCAGCGTGATTTCAATCAGATAATCGTCAATTTGTGCAATCAGGCGCGAGATGGCCCAGCCCAGCAGCAGACCTAATACAATGCCGCCAATCGAGACGCTGGCAAAATCTGTCAGGCTCTGCCAGGGGTTGAATTGGTGGGTGAGCGCAATGGCTAATGCTAAATTGAACAGCACAAGCGCTGTGCCATCGTTGAGCAGGCTTTCTCCTTCTACTAGGACTGCCAACCTTTTGGGAACACCCAGTAAACGGAACAAGGCAACCACAGCGACGGGATCGGTTGCGGCAATTAGGGCGCCGAAGACCATTGCAACCGGCAAGCTGAGCGGTGTGCCGATCCAGACGATGCCGCCGACAATCAACATGGTCAGCAACACGCCCGGAACGGCCATTACCAAAATGTAGGTGGCATTTTTGCGCAGTTCATTTAAGTTGAGGTGAAAAGCGGCCTCGAATACCAAAGGAGGCACGAAGAGGGCTAAGATCAGTTCGGGCGTTAATTCAAATTTGACATCGGATTGAACGGTTAACAAGAGACCAACAACAACAAGGGCAACGGTATAAGGAATGTGCAGTCGGCGCACGATAATTGCTACCAGAGAGGCTACCAGTAACAATTCAATGATTAAGGTCTCCGTATTGAGAAACTGTTCCATACAGAAAATTATCATACTCTTTGCAGCGGGGCGCGTCAAGAAGAACTTTGATTTGTATTTATCTTTCAAAATGGCTGGTGAGAGAAGAGCTTTTGCCCGCTCTTTTTTCCAGCCCTACTAATTTTGTTAAAAATTCTTGGTGCGCTTTTTTTGCGTGTGCGTTCGTGATACAATAATCATTACTTAAAAGGTGTATTTTGTTGTAATAAAGGATGGATCCAATGACAGAAGTTTTTCTGGCGTTTGTGACGGGGTTGACAGCAGGAGGCTTGAGCTGCCTGGCAGTGCAAGGAGGGTTGTTGGCTTCCTCTTTGGCTGGGCAAATTGAGCGTGAGCAAGCAAAGGCGCGTCTAGCGCTACCCATTTTGGCTTTTTTGTTATCTAAGCTGGCTGTGCACACCTTGTTTGGGGCGCTTTTGGGCTGGTTTGGGTCTTTGTTTCAATTGAGCGTTTGGGCTCGCGCGGGTTTGTTGCTGCTGATTGGTGTGTTTATGATTGGAAACGGGCTGCGGATGTTAAACGTGCATCCGATATTTCGCTTTTTTACGTTTGAGCCGCCGGCACGCCTGACGCGCTTTATTCGTCGGCGCTCGCGCGATCAACGTTTGTTGACCCCGGTGTTGCTGGGGGCGTTGACGTTGCTCATTCCGTGTGGGGTGACGCAGACAATGTTCGCTGCAGCTGTGGCAAGTGGCAGCCCTTTGCAGGGGGCGGCATTGATGTTTGCATTTGTTTTGGGGGCTAGCCCGGTGTTTTTTGTGGTGAGTTATTTTGCAACCCGGCTTGGGGCGCATTGGGAACGGGTTTTTGTGCGTTTGGTAGCAATTGGGTTGTTGGTGGTGGGCGGACTTTCGGTTGAAAGTGGGCTCAACCTGGCCGGGTCGCCCATTTCGTTTGCACGGTTGTCGCGAGCCCTGGAACAGCCCTGGCAGCCGGTCGGCGTTACGCCAAGCCCGGCGCCGAGTGTGGGCGGGCTTGTGCCCGATGGGCCTGCGCTGCCGACGCCGACTTTGCCGGGGGGGCAGGGAGTCATTGCGCTGAGGGTCTTAAACACGGGCTATGAGCCTGCTGTGTTGGAGGCGCCAGCAAACCAGGCTTTGACTCTGCATTTGGTAACGGATCGCATTTATTCGTGCACGCGGGCGTTTGTCATTCCGGCATTGAATATCGAGACGATGCTGCCGGTGAGTGGTGAAGTGGCGATTGAATTGCCGCCGCAACCATCCGGGCGGCGCCTGGCTTATGCCTGTTCAATGGGTATGTATAGTGGTGAGATTGTTTTCAAGTGAGGTGATATGAAACGGCAGGTATTTATCATTCATCATATGAGTTGTTCGGGGTGTGCCTTGCGCTTACAGGGGTTGGAAGATTCGTTGCCGGGGGTGCGGCAAGTGGATGCGAGTTATCACAGGGCGAGAATGGAAGTTGTTTATGATGAGGGTCAGGTGACGGAGGAAGAGATTATAGAAGCGGTGCGTTCGTTGGGATATGAGGCAGAGCGCTCTTAAGTTGATGGAGAAAAATGATCCCGAAAAAAGTGATTCGGCGCGATAATTGAATCACTTTTGGAAGTCTTTGGAGGGAAGATGGATGCTCAATGGCAGCGGCGGGGATTCCGGGTCTTCAATCGCTTGATGGTGTTGATGTGGCGATTGGGATTGGGATGTTGGGTCAATGCCTGGCCAAAGGTTGGGGGGCGGATTTTGGTCATTCTTCACCGCGGGCGTAAGAGTGGCAAGCTGCGGCGTACGCCGGTTAACTATGCCTTGATGGATGGTGAAATTTATTGCACTGCTGGGTTCGGTGACCAATCAGATTGGTAT
>JAIWNK010000073.1 GCA_020216845.1 Anaerolinea sp.
CGCAACTTGATCGCTCATCCACAGGCGCAAATATGGATGCCGAATGGTTGGTGGAAGGTGCAGGCCGAAGAGGTGCAAGAGCCTGAACTGCGCCTGAAGATTTTGCGACAAGTGCTGATTGCAAGTGGTTTTGCTGCGTTTGCTGCGGGAATCAACCCTTATCAGCTTGATGATGATACGCTGGCACGTTTGACCAAGGACTATCGGGTGATGCATTTGCGGCGAATTGCCGCGTGCACTGGTTGTGATGGGCCGGGCGATTTGGCCTGGGTTTGGCCGGCAGCAGTATTGGTGTTGCTGCCGGTGTTGGTTTGGCTGTGGGGGCGGTCGCGACGCAATCATATTTAATCTTCGTGGAGGAAACGCAATGAAACGTGCTGTCAGTGTCAGCTTGGGAAGTCCGAGCAGAGACAAGAAGGTTGTTGTCACACTCAATGGGGTCGAGATTAGTGTGGAGCGAATTGGCACCGGTGGGGATGTGCCGCGCGCACAACGCCTGTTTGCAGAATTGGATGGGCAGGTGGACTGTTTGAGCGTGGGGGGTGTGGATTTGTACTTGCCGGTTGGGGGAAAGCGCTATCCGCTGAAGGCGGCATTGAAGTTGGTCAAAGATGTGCATCGCACGCCGGTGGTGGATGGTAGCGGGTTGAAGCATACGCTGGAGCGGCGTGTGTTTGAGCTCATTCGTCCGAGCCTGGGCGAGCTGCCACATTTTCGGCGTGCCTTTGTGCCGATGGCGGTGGATCGCTTGGGGTTGGCCCATGCGGTGGCCGAGGTTTCAGACGAAGTGATCATCGGTGATTTGATGATGGAGTTTGGCTTGCCTGTGCCATTGCGTGGTTTGCAGTCGTTCTATCGGGTGGCACGATTGTTGATGCCACTTGTGAGCAATTTGCCGATGGAGATGATTTTCCCGCCGGGTTATAAGGATGAGCCGATTCGCCCAAAGTATGAGAAAATTTGGGCGCAGTGTGATTTGATTGCCGGCGATTTTCTCTATATGCGCAAACACATGCCGGATGATTTAAGCGGCAAGTTCATTATCACCAACACAACGACGAGCGAAAACATTGAGCTGTTCCGGCAGCGAGGGGTCAAAACGCTGGTGACAACGACGCCGGTATTGGATGGGCGTTCGTTTGGCACGAATATGATGGAAGCAACATTGACCGCTTATGCCGGGTTGGGGCGACCATTAACGCATGAAGAGTTGAACCAAAAGATTGATGAACTAAATTTCCGCCCAACAGTGCGGCAATTGCAGTAAGATATCTCTGATACAGCGCGAAAAAAACGCCCCGGTCGGTTGTGACGGGGCGTAACTTTTGGGGTGGCATTGCATCTATTTGTTGTCAATGAAATTTTTGTTTTGGAGGTTGTGCAATGCCTGAAGTAAAAAAGACGCCGCGTGTGATTGTATTCAGTACCCCGACCTGCACCTACTGCAATGCGGCCAAGCGGTATTTTCGCGAGAAGGGGGTTGCTTTTAAAGATGTGGATGTCAGCCGTGATGCAGCTGCGGCGCGTGACATGGTGCGCCGTTCTGGGCAGAGTGGGGTGCCGGTGATCGATATTGGCGGCAAGATTATTGTTGGGTTTGATCGTCCCAAGATTGATCAATATTTAGGGATCAAATAATTTTCTTTAAAGGAGTAAAAAATGAACATTCAACCGCTTGGAAACCGTGTGGTCATTTTGCCGTTAGAAAACGAATCGAAGACGGCGTTGGGCCTGTATATTCCTGAAACTGCCAAAGAAAAACCACAAACCGGCGAGGTGGTGGCTATCGGCGATGCGGAAGACATTAAGTTGCGGGTTGGAGACCGGGTATTGTTTGCCAAATATACCGGCACTGAATTTAAGATGGATGGCAAGGAGTATTTGTTGATGGAATGTGGTGATGTGCTGGCCCGTTTGTTGAATTGAGCGTAGCTCGCCTCACTTCAAAAACCCTGCCCAATTCTTGGGCGGGGTTTTTGGTTTGGGAGAAAGCGAGCTTTTTCGTTATAATAGGGGGCAGAAAACCGCACGTCCAGGCATGGAAGGAGCTATAGATTGAAGATCGAACTTGAGCAAGAGGTTGGGCGCTGGTTGTTGCAAAAGGGGTGGATGCTTGCCGTGGCTGAATCATGTACCGGGGGGTTGATTGGTCATCGGCTGACGAATGTGTCAGGATCTTCGGCATATTACTTGGGCAGCGTGACGGCTTATGCCTATTCAGCCAAGGAACGTTTGTTGGGGGTGCGTGCCGAAACGTTGTTGCGTTATGGAGCGGTCAGCCGCGAGACGGTGCTGGAAATGGCAGAAGGGGTGCGGCGTACCTTTGGCGGTGATGAGGCCGGAAGGGTGGTTGGGCTTTCGGTGAGCGGAATTGCTGGGCCGGGCGGGGCAACGCCAGATAAGCCGGTGGGCCTGGTGTGGATTGGGTTGAGCATTCCGGGGAAAGAGACGCAGGCATGGCAATTTGTTGGGCAGGGCGACCGTTTGCAAAACAAAGCTTTTTCCGCGGAGCAGGCCTTATTGCAGTTGCTGGCGGGGTTGCAGGCGTAAAACAAAGTCTTTCAGCAGTTTGAGGAATGCGATGGGTGACAAGAAGCGTATTTTGATTCTGACAGCGGATGCGGGGTTTGGGCATCGCAGCGCGGCAAATGCAGTCGCCGAAGCGCTGCGGCTACGGTACGGCGATGGTTGTGAGGTCAAGATCCGCAACCCCTTGGATGACCGCCGAACGCCGTTGTTGTTGCGAGAAAGCAGCTCTGATTATGACCGCATTATCCGTGAAGCACCGGAACTCTATCGGTTGGGGTATGAGACAAGCGCATTGCCGGTGACGAGTGCAATTGTCGAAAGTGCTTTGGCGGTGCTGTTATTTGATGTGATGCAAGATGTATTGCGTGAAGAGCGTCCGGATGCAATTTTGACGACTTTTCCACTTTATCAGTCGGCGCTGACGACGATTTTTTCCTTGCAGCGCTATTACATTCCGCTGCTGACGGTGATCACCGATTTGGTCTCTATACACCGGTTGTGGTTTCATGACAAGGTAGATGCCTGCCTGGTGCCAACCGAAATCGTGCAAGAGATGGCGCGACGTGCGGGTATTCCCGAAGGCCGTATTCAAATTACGGGTATTCCGGTTTCACCGGCCATTGCGGCTGAGACGCGCTCGCGGCGTGAGTTGCGTCAGGCGTTGGGGTGGGACGCGAACCGTCTCACTTTTCTGGCAGTGGGGAGCAAGCGAGTGGGCAACCTGCCGATGGTGCTGGATGTGCTCAATCATGCTGGCTATCCGGTGCAACTGGCCGTTTCAGCTGGGCGGGACGAGGAATTGTATCGCCAATTGTGTGAAACAGAATGGCATGTGCCGACGCATTTGTATGAGTACGTCTCGAATATGCCTGAAATGATGAAGGCGGCAGATGTGCTGGTCTGCAAGGCGGGGGGGCTGATTGTGACCGAGGCCTTGGCGGCTGGGCTGCCGCTGATGTTGGTGGATGTGTTGCCGGGGCAGGAGGAAGGCAATGCGCGCTATGTAATCGATCGCGGAGCAGGGGTGTTGGTCGAAGATCCGATGAGCGTTTTGCAAACCTTGCGGCACTGGACGCTGGATCGGCGGCGTGAATTGCAAGGGTTTGCCATGCGGGCGCAGCATTTGGGGCGACCGCGCGCTGCAGAACGGGTGGCGCAATTGCTTTGGGCGGCAGCACAGCGCGGGCCAATTGATAAGCGGGGGCGGCATATCATCGGGCGGCGCAGCTTATCCGAACAGTTTAACCGTAATTACCAGCGTTTGAAAACTGCTGCAGGGCCACGCAAAAAGGGGTGATATCCTGAATTTGCCGCAGAAACCGAAACGAGATATAATTTACCATAATAGTATTGTTTTTGGATGGTTAAAAGGAGAGCGTTATGCAACTTAAGTTCATGATTGGTTTTTTGCTCATTCTGGCGGCAGTTGCAGTGCTGGTGATTAGTGCCACGCAGAACAATGCAACCTATTTGATGACGGTGGAGGAACTGCAGAAACGGCAGCAGGAAATTGGCGATCGTCCGGTCAAGCTTTCGGGGGCGGTGTTGGGAGATACCATTCAGGAAGACCCGCGTACACTGACAATCCGTTTCACCATTGTGCATATTCCGGGGGATAATGATGAAATCAATCGTATGGGCGGCCTGGCACAGGTATTGCATGATGCGGTTGAGAACCCTGACCTGCCGCGCCTGGAAGTGGAATATCATGGAGTGCGGCCGGACCTGTTGAAGAACGAGGCGCAGGCGATTGTGACGGGCAAGCTCGATCAGAATGGTGTATTTCAAGCGGAGGAATTGCTGTTGAAATGCCCAACTCGCTATGAAGAGGCTGTTCCGCAGCCGACACAACCCTAAAGGAGCAGGCTATGCTGCCAGAAGTTGGCTATGGTGCTTTGTTGGTTGCATTCCTTGTTGCAGTGTATGGAATTTTATCCAGCCTAATGGCAGTGTGGCGTAACAGCGCCACCTGGCTGCGCAGTGCCCTTTCGGCGATGCGGTTGACCTGGCCGCTCATTACTGCCTCTTTGGCCTGTTTGCTGATTTTGTTGGTGCAGGGAGATTTTCAGGTTTCGTATGTTTATAACACAACGAGCCGAAGCATGCCGCTCTACCTCAAATTGACGGCGCTTTGGGGCGGGCAAGCGGGCTCATTGCTGTTTTGGGGGTGGTTGATGGCGGGGTTTGCTTCGCTGGCGGCGTTGCGCAACTGGGAGCGTGACCGCGAATTGTTGCCCTGGGTGATTGTGGTGACATTGACGACCCTGGCCTTCTTTGTTGGCATGGTGTTGTTCTCAGCGGATTCGAACCCATTTGTGCGGTTTTGGCAGAATCGGTCAGGGCAGCCTCTGGCTCCGGCGATGTTTCGCAGCGCGGATATGTTGCCGTTGGTGCCATGGGATGGACGCGGGTTAAGCCCGTTGTTGCGCCATCCGGGGATGATTATGCACCCGCCGATGTTGTATTTAGGGTTTGTGTCCTTTGTCATTCCCTATGCGTTTGCCATGGCGGCTTTGATTACCGGGCGCAATGATGTCCGCTGGATTCGGATTACGCGGCGTTGGACGTTGGTGGCCTGGTTGTTCCTTTCGCTTGGGCTGGTGTTGGGAATGCGCTGGGCTTATGACGTGTTGGGGTGGGGGGGCTATTGGGGCTGGGACCCGGTGGAGGTGGCGGCGCTTAACCCGTGGTTAAGCGGCACGGCATTTCTGCATTCGGTGATGCTTCAGGAGAAGCGTGGGTTGTTCAAGCGCTGGAATGTGTTCCTGATTGCCATCACGTATGGGTTGGTGATTTATGGCACGTTCTTGACCCGTTCTGGGGTGTTTTCTTCGGTTCACGCCTTTGCGCAAAGCGATTTGGGGCCGGCCTTTTTTGTCTTCATTGCTGTGATGGCGATCGCTTCGCTGGGGCTGATTTTCTATCGTTGGGAGGCGTTGCGCTCTGAGGGGCAGCTGACGGCATTGTTTTCACGCGAGACGGTGTTTTTGCTGAATAATTTCGTCTTTATGTCCATTCTGGCAGTTTGTTTTTGGGGTATCAACTATCCGCTGCTTTCGGAATTGGTGACCGGGCAAAAGGTGACGATGGGCCCGCCGTTTTATGAAAGCACGGTTGGGCCGCTGTTGGCGTTGTTGTTCTTGCTGATGGGGATTGCTCCGCTGACGGCATGGGGGCGTTCGACCTGGAAGATGTTGAGAAGATCGGTTTGGAGACCAGCTTTGTTGGCTTTTTTGCTGGTTGTGGCCTTGTTCCTTGGCGGTGTGCGGCAGCCGGGGGCGCTGCTTGGTTTTGGCCTGGCGGCCCTGGTTGGGTTTGTGACGGTGTATGAGTATGGTCGGGCGGCATGGATGCGACATCGTACACAGGGGGAAAGTGCCCTGCTGGCGTTATGGCAGTTGGCTGTGCGCAATCGGCGGCGTTATGGTGGCTATCTGATTCACCTGGGGGTTGTGCTGATGTCTTTGGGTGTGATTGGGATTGAATTCTTTCAGTCGGAGACGCAGGGCTTGCTTCGCCCTGGCGAAAGCCTGGAAGTGGCTGGCTATCGCCTGACGTATCGCTCCCTGGCGCAGTTTGACGTGCCGGATGGGCGTAATGTAACGCGAGCGGTGGTAGGGGTGGAAAAGAATGGGCGCTTCTTGGGTGAGGTTTATCCGCGCCGTGACTACTACTATGAAGCACAACAGCCAATGACAATTCCGGGCCTGCGCAGTACAATGGAAGATGATGTGTATGTCATCCTGGTCAGCTGGCAGCCAATCACCGAAGATGGAGCGACCTTCAAAGTCTATCACAACCCTTTGGTTAATTGGTTGTGGGTGGGCGCGTTGGTCTTCTTAGTTGGCTCGTTGGTGGCAATCTGGCCAGAGTCAGGCAACGTGGTCAAATCCGCATGAGGTGGCAGATGAAGAAGTTGCTGTGGGTTGTGCTAATCGTGTGGGGTGTTTTGCTTGGGCAGGCAGAAATGGTGGCTGCGCAAGAGCCAACACCTTCGGATGATGAAGTCAACGCGGTGGCGCGTCAGCTATACTGTCCGGTGTGCGAAAACGTGCCGTTGGATGTTTGCCCAACCGAGGCCTGCAAAGACTGGCGTGAGCAGATTCGCGAAAAATTGGCTGCGGGGTGGAGTGAGGAAGAAATCAAAGCCTATTTTGCGGCGCAATATGGCGATCGGACATTGGCGCAGCCGCCGCGGCGCGGTTTTAACTGGCTGGCCTATCTCATCCCGTTGGCGTTGATGTTGTTGGGCGCTGGGGTAGTGGGACGCATTTTGTGGACAGCGCAGCGCTCACAGTCGGCAGCGGCGTTGCCCGTGGTTGAAGAGGAGCGCCTGGCTGAGATTGAAGCAGCTTTGCGCCGGCAAGGAGAGTGAACGGTGCAGACGGAGCAGCCTTCGACAAAGCAACGACAGGGGGTTTCACCCTGGATGATGGGGGGAGCATTTTTGCTGTTGGCGGGTTTTTTGGTCTTCATTTGGCTGGGCTTACAGCGTGCTCAGGCTGGCCCGGCAGTGGTTGGCCAACCCGCACCCGATTTTGAGTTGACGACATTTGATGGGCAAACACTGCGAAGCGAGGAGCTGCGCGGCAAGGTGATTGTGCTGAATTTTTGGGCTTCGTGGTGTGATCCGTGTGCCGAAGAGGCGGCTTTTCTGGAGCAGGCCTGGCAGCGCTATGTAAGACGAGAGGATGTCATCTTTGTGGGCGTGGCCTATGTGGATTCCGAGACGGAAGCTAAGCGTTACCTGGCACAGCATCAAGTCAGCTATCCCAATGGGCCCGATTTGCGCACGGTCATTTCGCAGGCTTATCGCATTCGCGGGGTGCCAGAAACCTATGTGATTGATAAAAACGGACGGCTGACGTACATCAAGATTGGGCCGTTTGTGTCTGTGCAAGAAATTGTGCAGGTGGTGGATGCGGCGTTACAGTAGGAGGAAGCAATGGACTTGGGCGCATTGTTGGTGATTTTGGCATTGTTGGCCCTGTCAGGGGTCTATGTGGCCTTGCCGTTTTTGGATGAGCGGCAGGTGACGGGCAAGGTGTTGCGCAGTGAATTGGAACAGCGCCGGTCATTGCTGTTAGCGGAACGTGAGCGCATTCTATCTGCGTTACAAGAACTGGAATTGGACGAAAAACTTGGCAAATTACCAGAAGGGGAATATGAGCAGCAACGGGTGAAGTGGCTGCTGGCTGGTGAGGCGGTCTTGCAATCCTTACAGGAGATCAATACTTCGGTTTTGGCCAATTCTTCCACGGGAGACCTGGTTGCAACCTCGTCTGCGTCGGCGGATGGCAAATTGGATGAGCTTGAGCAATTGATTGCGCAGCGGCGACAGGCGCGCAGTGAGAAATCAGGTGGCTTCTGCCCGGCTTGTGGCAAACCGGTGCAAAAATCAGACCGCTTTTGTGCCAGATGTGGTGCTTCTCTGAAAACGGTGCAGTGAGGTCGGATGAGACGAGTAAACTGGTTGTTTGCGGTGGCGCTTTTCTGGCTGCTGAGCGGGTGTTCTCTGGCAGCGGATGTGACGCCGCCGCCCGATTATGAAAGTCAACGCATTCAGCAGATGACGGCGCAAGCACCGACTTTTCCGCTGACCATGCCGGATAGTCAGGTGGGGCAGCAGATTTATCAGTCCTATTGTGCTGGCTGTCATGGCGAGCAGGGCCTGGGGGATGGCCCGCGCGCCGGTTTGCTGGCCGTCAGGCCGCCCTCTTTTCAGGATCCTCTTGTCTATGGGGGGGCAAGCCCGCTTGAATGGTATCAGGTGCTGTATTCGGGGCGTAACGAGATGCCGGGGTTTGGGGGCGTGCTTTCCAGCTCGGATCAATGGGATGTGATCGCGTATCTATATCGGCTTGGGTTTGGCACGCAAACGTTGCAGCAAGGGCAGAGCGTCTATGAACAGCGTTGTCAGAGCTGCCATGGCGTGCAGGGGGCCGGCGATGGCCCAACCGCGGCGCGCTTGCCTGGGCATTTGCCAGATTGGCGCGATATGCAGGTCTTGGGGCGCTTTGCCGTGGAGGATTTGTTGCAAATGGCGCAATCGGTCAATATGCCGGATGGTTCGCCACACGCTGCTGGGCTTTTGCCAGAAGATTTACAGGCGGCTGTGATTTATGTCCGCTGGCTGAGCTTTGACCGTCAGGCCAGGCAGGTGCTTTCTGCACAGGTCACTCCGTCTGCTATTGGCACGGCAACAGCTGTGCCAACCGGGGCTGCAATTGGCGGCAGTGTGATCAACCTGACAACCGGGCTGCCGCAACAAGGCTTGCCGGTTGCGTTGTTGCGCTATGACCGCCGTTCTGAGCAGCCGGTTTATGCGGGCGAAACCAAGACAGACGCGGACGGCATGTATCGTTTTGAGAATTTGCCGAATCACGAAACGTATACGTATGTGGTACAAACTTCCTTCCAGGGCGTGCAATATTTTTCGGCGCCGGTTGAAACGCGCGAGCTGATGACAAATGTCTTGGTCAACCGTCCGGTGGAGACGTATGATTCCAGTGATGACATCAGCGCTTTGCAAGTTTCGCGCCTGCACATTTTCCTTGATTTCTCCAAAGAAGATACGCTGCAAGTGGTTGAAATGTTTTCAATTACAAACCCGGCGAATCAGACGGTGCGAGCCCGTTCCAGCGGACAACCTGTGTTGCAATTTGTTTTGCCGCAAGAGGCGACCAATTTGCGTTTTGATCCCAATATGTCGCTTGAGCGATATATGATCACGCCCAACGGGTTTGGCGTGCTGGATGCCATCTTGCCGGGGCCGGGGTATCAGGTGCTGTTTTCGTATGAATTGCCCTATGATGGCAAGAAAAACTTAAGCCTATCCATGCCGTTGGCCGTGGTCTCGGCGTTGGTGATGGTGCCCGAAGGCGTGATGCAGGTGGAAGGCCCGCTGATCAGTTTGGGCAAGCAGACCATTCAGGAGCAGCCCTTCAATATTTATCAGGCAACCAACCTCAAACAACAATCTATTTTGGAGCTGCAAATTTCGGGCAAGATGAAGCGTCGTGTGCAGTTTAATGTTGGTTCAACGTTGGGGTTCGGTTTGGAGCTGTTGGGGATTTCCTTGCTGGGGGTGGCGTTGGTCGTCAGTTATTCGCAGTGGCGCAAACGTCTGCAAAAGAAGCAACAAAGTCGCCTGGCATTGACGCAGAACGCAAGTCAAGATGAGATCTTAGATGCCATCATTGCCCTGGATGACGCCTATCAGGCTGGGCAAATTGGTGAGGCGGCATATATGCAACGGCGGGCAGCGCTCAAAGATCAGTTGCGAGGCCTGAATGGGCGTGATTGAGGTACATCGCCTGACACGACGTTTTGGCCTGCGCACGGTGTTGAATGGGGTGGAGTTGACCGTGCAGGCGGGTGAATTTGTGGCCTTGTTGGGGCCAAATGGTGCTGGCAAGACCACCCTGTTGCGCATTTTGGCTTCGTTGATGCGTCCGACCATGGGGCGGGT
>JAIWNK010000074.1 GCA_020216845.1 Anaerolinea sp.
GATGCTGGCAGGGTGTGAATTGCCGCGTCAGGCGGCTGCGGCGCGGCAACAATTGGGGTTTGTTTCGCATTTGCCGTTGCTGTATGGCAATCTCAGCGCTGAGCAAAATTTGTGGTTTTATGGGCAGTTGTATGGGCTGCAAGATTATCGCCGGCGCGCAGCGGAAGTTTTGCGCTTGGTGGGCCTGCAGCGGCGTAGTGGCGATGCGGTGCGCACCTTTTCGCGCGGAATGCAACAGCGTTTGGCGGTGGCGCGTGCCATTTTGCACGATCCGCAGGTGCTGTTGTTGGATGAGCCGCATACTGGCCTGGATCAGGATGCCTGCGCGATGTTGGATGCGGTGCTGCGGCGTGTGACCGCAGAAGGGCGGACGGTGTTGATGACCTCGCATGATTTGGTGCGCGTGCAGGCTTTGGCGGGGCGCTTTGATGTGTTAAGCCGCGGCAAGATTTGTGCTTCTGCTCATGCCGATGCCTTGGGGCCGGGCGGGCTGCCTGGCTTTTATCAGCAGGCGCTGGAGCATGAGCAATGAACCGCGGGAGGGCGTTTGGTCGGGCTGTGTTGGCCCTGGTCTGGAAGGATTTGCTGGCCGAACTGCGCAGCCTTGAGGTGATTTCGGCGATGCTGGTGTTTGCCCTGACGGTCATTCTGGTGTTCAATTTTGCCCTGGAGCTAACTCCGCGTTTGCGAGCTGAGCTTTCAAGCGGGGTGTTGTGGGTCAGCCTGGCTTTTTCTGGCACGCTGGGCCTCAATCGTTCGCTGGGGCAGGAGAAAGACCGCGGTTGTTTGGATGGATTGTTATTGGCGCCGGTTGATCGGTTGGCCATCTTTTTTGGCAAGGCGCTGGCCAACTGGCTGTTTATGCTGCTGAGTTTGGTGATTCTATTGCCGGTGTTGAGCGTCTTGTATGATCCGCGCCTTTTGCAAGCAGGGGTGTGGGGCGTGGCATTGCTGGGCAGCCTGGGATATGTGGTGGTAGGAACGTTGTTGGCCAGTATGGCAGTGCAGGCGCGCACGCGCGATGTCTTGCTGCCGATTTTGCTTTTCCCGGTGTTGTTGCCAGCTTTGGTGGCGAGTGTCAAGGCCAGCAGTGGCTTTTTGCTTGGTTTGCCTGGCAATGAAATTAGCCCGTGGCTGATGGTGCTGATCGTGTATGATTTGATCTTTTTGGCTTTGGCTTTATTTGTGTTTGATGCCATTCTTGAGGAGTGAGGATGCGCAAACCCCTGGGACTGAAAATTTTGGATGGCGTGACCTTGTTGGCGTTCGCTGCAGCGGCGGCATTGGTGTTTTTCTATGCGCCGTTGGAGGCACAAATGGGCGCAGTGCAAAAGGTGTTTTACTTTCACGTGGCGGCGGGCTGGACGGGAATGTTGGGCTTTGTTGTGGCGGCAGTGACGAGCGCGTTGTACCTGATCACCCGCAACCCGCGTTGGGATGGCTTTAGCGTCTCGGGGGTGGAGATTGGCCTGGTGTTCATGCTGATCAATATCGTTTCTGGTTCCATTTGGGCCTATCCGACGTGGAACACGTGGTGGACGTGGGATGTGCGCCTGACAACGGCAACGATCATGGAGCTGATCTATCTGGCTTACGGACTGCTTCGTCAGGGGGTGGAGGACCTCGAACGCCGACGCCGGTTTGCGGCGGTTTATGCGTTGCTGGGCTTTGTCAGTGTGCCGATTACGTTTGTTTCTATTCGGCTGTTCAACTCCATTCATCCGGTGGTGATTGGTGCCGGAGGAGAAATGCCAACGATGGCGTTCACGCCGGCGATGCAAGTGGCGTTTTTTGGTAGCCTGATTGCTTTTTCGTTCATTTTTGTGGATTTGTTTTGGCACCGTCTGCTGTTGGCGAATTGGGCTGAGCAGGTGGACGCGCTGAAGGCGCGCTTTGAAGATGTGGAAGGAGGAATGAATTGACAACACCCGATACAGTTTTGTATATGTGGATTGGCTATGGTATCATCTTGGGGGTGATGGGGTTGTATGTGTTGCGCCTGTGGTGGGGGACGAGGCGGTTGCGGCAGCAAGAGGCGGAATTGCGCCGCTTGTTGGCTGAGGAAGACCCGCCGGATTCTTCTTTGGGAACTATTGGGCGGGGTTGAGCGTCTTTCCAGGGAGAGGAGTGTTTGCAATGAAACAATGGATGTTTGTCCTTTTTGGTTTGGTTTTGGTCTTTTCTTTGGGGGCGTGCAGTAGCTTGTTGCCTGGCCCTCAGGTGGATGTGGTGGCAACGCAAGTGCAACAGACCCTGGTGGGGTTGCAGACTCAGTCTGCGTTTGAAACGTTGGTTGCGCCAAGTCAGCCGAATAATTTGACGCAATTGCCGACGAGTGTGACGTTGCCAACGGAAACGCCGTGGGTGATTACGGCAACGCCTGAGCCGCCAACGGCGACTTTGCCGCCAACGGCAACGATGTTGCCGCCGACACCAACGCTGACCTTTACGCCGGTGGCAAGTTCGACGCCGACGCGTACACCAACGCCGATTCCAACAGCAGTGCCTTGCAACTGGTTGCAATTTGTCTCCGATGTGACCATCCCGGATGGCACAACGATTCAGGCAGGGCAGACCTTTGTCAAGACCTGGCGGATTCGCAACGCGGGCACTTGTGAATGGACAAGCGGTTATGCTTTGGTGTTTGCGGATGGTGACGCAATGGGTGGGCCGGCTTCGGTAATGCTGACCTCGACGGTTGCACCCGGCAGCACGGTGGACTTGTCGGTGACATTGACCGCGCCGTTGCAGCCGGGCAGCTACAAAGGCAATTGGAAGATGCGCACGGCAGCCGGTGCCATTTTTGGCGGCGGTGCAACGGCGGACAAGCCTTTCTGGGTGCAAATCACCGTTCCGACTCCGCCAACACCCAATCCAGAGCGGCCCTTTGTGCTATCGGATAATTATTGCGCGGCGGAGTGGCGCACCAATGTGGGCATCATCACCTGTCCGCAGCAGGAAGGGGCAAGTGGTTCGGTTGTGCGGGTGACGAACCCCAAACTGGAAGGCGGTTATCAGGATGATGAACCGGCAATCGTGGTCATGCCCGCCAACGGAGATTCAGGGATGATTCAGGGCAAGTTCCCGCCCTTTGTGGTCAAGACCGGTGACCGCTTCCGCGTGGTAGCTGGCTGTATGGACAAAAGCCCGAACTGCAACGCCCTGGTGCAGATTAACTATAGTGTCGGCGGCGGCGCGGTGCAAAATTTGGCAACATGGACGGAAACTTCGGATGGTAATTTCTATCGAGCGGATATTGATCTGAGCTCGTTCAATGGCCAATCGGTGCAGTTCTATCTGGTGGTGTATAACAACAGCAACTCGACCGATGATCGCATCTTCTGGCTGCTGCCGCACGTTTACCGGCCAACGCCATAAAAGCAAAGCTGAGGCGGTGTTTTGTCACTGACAAAGCACCGCCTTTTTGGCTTGACAGACAATTGTTTCAATTGTATAGTGCAATTGTATTGTATGAGTTTGGGTGAGTTTTTGAGGAGGTGCTCAATGTCCAGGTTCCGTATTTCAATGAGCTTGCGGCTATTGTTTGCCGTTGTTATGGTGGTGCTGAGTGCGGCTTTGCCGCTACCTGTACAGGCTGGGGTAGCAGCGGGCAGCATCCCAACTTTCAGCATTGTCACGGTGGTGCCCAATCAGACCGTGACGATTCAGACGGCTAATTTTCCACCGAACCAAACCTTCACGGTGCGGATGGGCGACTATGGCACGTATGGGATTGGCGGCTATGTGGTCGGCAGTCTGAGCAGTGGCGCGGGGGGCACATTGCAGGCTACCTTCAGCATTCCAGCCGCGCTGAAGGATAAAGCGATGATCGCCATTCGCGCGGATGGGAATTTGGGGTATTATGCCTATAACTGGTTTTACAACACCGCGCCGGGTGGAACCGTGACGCCGCCAGTCAATACCGGCTATTCGGGCTACCCGACCTTCAATATTTTGAGCGTGGTGCGCGATGACAAGGTAACGGTCAAGGCCTATAACCTGCCGCCCAATCAGACCTTTACCGTGCGTATGGGCGCGTATGGCAGCTATGGCAAGGGCGGCCCGGTGGTGGGGACGTTTGATTCGGGCAGTGGTGGCAATCAGGAGCAGACCTATGCGATTCCGGACGGGCTGAAGGGCAGCTATCAGATTGCAATGCGCATGGATAGCCCGTTAGGGTATTATGCCTTCAACTGGTTTTACAATCAAACGACCGATGGCACGACCCCGGTTGTGCCCCCGCCAAGTGGCTATCAGGGTTACCCAACCTTCAGCATTCTGGCGGTGACGCGGGACGCAACGGTGACGATTCAGACCAAGAACCTGCCGCCGAATCAGACCTTCACGGTGCGCATGGGGGCGTATGGCACGTATGGCATGGGGGGCACGGTGGTCGCGACGTTTGATTCCGCTGCCGGTGGTGCACAACAACAAACCTACACCATTCCAGATGGGCTGAAAGGCAGTGCTCAAATTGCCATTCGGATGGATAGCAATTTGGGCTATTATGCGTATAATTGGTTCTATAACCAAACTACGCCATAAGAGGATTGTCTTTGAAAAAGAAGCCATTGCGATTGTTGCTGATTGTGTTGGGGGGCGCTTTGTTGGTTGGGTGTGCTGCGTTGCTGCGACAAACGCAAGCGCCAACCGATGTGGGTGCCCCGCCGGTACCTTTGCCGGATCAAACACCGTTGGGCACGCCGGATCAGGCATTGATTCAGCCGGTGTATCCAACACCGACGCCAGAAAACATTGTTTTGCCTCCGCTGCCAACAAAGCCGATGCAGCAGGCAACGCAGGTGTCTGCACCGCCCCTTAGCGCTCCGGCACAAACGGCGGAAGAAGTGGTGGAAGCTTTTCTGAAGGCCTATACACAAGACCCGCAGCAGATGACGCTCTACTTGAGCCAGAATTGTTTGGCAAACCTGCCGGCGGGTGGGGCTGCTGCGGTGGCACAGCTCAATGGCAAACTGGATGGGTTCGTGATTCAATCCGGTTCGGTGGCGCTCAACCCGCCCTATGCGGTGGTGGTTGTGGCGCTGAACTTGAATGGCGGGCAGACGGTGCGCGTTTTCCAGTTGGTGCAGGAAAACGGGCAGTGGAAGATTGAGATGGTGGATATCGCCCGCGGTTAATGTAAAATTGCATCGGTCAGGCGCGCGGCGCGGGCAACGGCGGACACATCGTGGACGCGCAGGATGTCGGCGCCGCGTTCAATTCCCAATACACAGGCGGCCAGGGTACCTTCCAGGCGTTGTTCGGGCGGCAGGTTGAGGGTGTAGCCGATGAAGGATTTGCGCGACGGGCCGAGCAGCAATGGATAGCCAAGGGCGCGGATTTCATCCAGGCGGCGCAGCAGCTCCAGGTTTTGGGCAACTGTTTTGCCAAAACCAATGCCGGGGTCGAGGATGATGTGTGTATCGGGAATGCCGGCTGCGTGGGCGATGGCAACGCTTTGCAATAGTTCGTTGCGCACGTCTTCAATCAGGTTGGCATATTCAATGCCGACGTAGCGCCCGCCCAGGCGAGCTTGCAGCTCGGTGTTGGCGGGTTGGCTGCGGTTGTGCATCAGCACAATCGGCACGTTGGCAGTGGCGACAAGGGCGGCTAAATCGGGGTCGGCGCGCAACCCCCAAACATCATTGACCCAATTTGCCCCGGCTTGCAGAGCTGCTTTGGCAACGCTGGCTTTGTAGGTGTCTACAGAGAGGAGTACATCCGGACCGGCGCGGCGCAGGGCTTCAATCACGGGCAAGACGCGCTCGGCCTCTTGCCCGGCGCTGACCGGTTGGGACCCGGGGCGGGTGCTTTCGCCGCCAATATCAAGGATGTCGGCGCCTGCCGCGGCGAATTGCCAGGCCTGCTCAAGCGCAGCGGCAATGACATCCTGACGGCTTAGCAGGCCATCGCCGGAGAAACTATCGGGTGTGACGTTGAGAATGCCCATGATGAACGTGCGCGTGCCCCAGGGCAGGGGTGGGGTGGACAATCCGCTGGGTCGCACGCTGCTACAATCGAGGGCGGCGCATAATTCCTGCACCGTTTGGCCAAGCACCGGATGGCGCAGGTCTGCGGCCAGGTCTTTTAGTGGGACAAGCACGAAGGCGCGTTCGTGCAGGCGCGGGTGCGGCAGGGTCAGCTCATCTGTTTGCAGCACCTGATCGTTGTAGAAGAGAATATCGAGGTCAATCAAACGCGGGCCATAGCGCACAGAGGGTTGTCGGCCCAGGCGAGTTTCGGTTTGTTTGAGGAAATTCAGCAACGCCAGGGGTTCCAATTCGGTGCGGGCGCGCAGCACCTGATTGTAAAACGGCGGTTGATCGGCGTAGCCCCATGGGTCGGTTTCGTAGATGGGGGACGCACGCTCGATTTGCACTTGTGGGGAGAGGGCGCGGCAGGCGGCATGGAGGTTAGCGGCGCGATCGCCCAGGTTGCTGCCGAGTGCCAGGTAGACGCGTTGCCAGCTCATAGGACCTCCAGCAGGGTGGTCAGTTCCGCTTGACTCAGGCTGCCGGAGCGGTGGGCGGTGAGGGCTTGATGCAGGGGCAGCAGCAAGCCGTTGTAGGGTAGCACTTCCATGTTTTCAAGCGGTGGTTGCGGCGGGGCGCTGTGCAGGCGCGCCAGCGGCAGCAGGTTGCGCCGACCGGCGGCGGTTGGGCTGCCGAGGATGACGGCGGTGACGGGCAAACCGGCGGGCGGAATTTCGATCAGGGCGAGCAATTCGGGGGCATTGCGCTGCACGCTGTCAATCAGCAGGTTGAGCAGACGTTGCGCGCTACATGGCGCGACTGGCCAGGTGTAGGCAGCTGCCGGCAGGGATAGGCCGGGCAGTGGGGCATTGCCCAGGGTGTGTAATTCAGCAATCCAGGTGGGTTGAATGCCGCCGCGCTGCAAGGCTTGCTGCAATGCGGCAGGCAGCTCGGCGGGTGTGGTTGAGGTGCTGAGCAGCCAATAGGTCTCGCTCATGTCAGGCTCCGCGCAGGGCATTGAGCAGGTCGGCCAGTAAGCCGTAGGCGGTTGTTTCGGGGCCGGGGTTGGATTCGAGAATGCCGAGGCCGGGCAGCACGTCGCTGTGGAATTGAACGAAGGAGCTTGTGCCTTGCACGCTGAAGAGGGGCGATTCGGGGCCGATGCATTGCGGGGCAACGCGGGCATGGAGCAGTTGCCCGCCCCGTCGCTCGGCGGAGCAGACCAATTTCCAGCGTTTGCCAGCCTGATGAGCCTCGCGCAGCTGTTCGGCGGTTAGCTCACGAATGCCCTGCCGCTCAACCTGCTGCGGGGTGAGCGGAATGCCGAACAAGACGGTTGAAAGGGCGGCGACTTTGATGGCCGCATCCCAGCCATCTACATCGGCGCTTGGGTCGGTTTCGGTGATGCCGATGGACTGCGCATAGGCAATGGCTTCGGCGTAGCTGCGTCCGTTTTCCATTTGCTCGAGCAGCAAATTGGTGCAGGAGTTGAGGATGCCGTGAAAGCCACGCAATTCAATGGCGGGCAAGGGGCCGCGAAACAGTGAGAAGATGGGGGCGCCATCCATCACCGCTGATTCGAACAAGAACCGTCGTCCGCGCTCCTCGGCCAGGGCGCGCAGCTGCGAATAGCCAAAAACAACCGCGCCTTTGTTGGCGGTGATGGCGTGCATGCCTTTTTCCAGGCCGGCCCGCAGGTATGCGATGGCGGGGTGACCGGTGTTGTGATTGACGGGCGTGTTTTCGAGCAAGACCTGTGCCGGGCAGGCGTAGACGAAGGCGGGGCCATCCGGTGCTTCGGGGTCGGCGGAGAGTGCGGTGAGCGGCAGGCCGTCTTCGGCCATTTCCAGGGCGCGGGTTAGGTTGATGCCGCCCGAGTCGATGGCGCGGCCATGCCGGGCGGTGAGGATGCCGGTGACCAGAATGTGCAGGTCAAATTCTTGCGCCAGGGTTTTTTCCTTGCGCAGCAGCAGGCGCGCAAAGGCGCGGCCGACGTTGCCAAAACCAATCAAACACAGGGTGATCGTACGCATGGGGAAACTCCTTACAAATCAAATCGGTGGCCAGGGATAGGCCCGTTTGTGAGGGTTGGGCAGGGGAAAGGTCTGCGTTTCGAGCAGGGCTCGCCCCCGACGCAAGAGGGCGCGAATTTCACCGGGGCGCAACAGCGGTTGGAGGGCGGCGCGCAGGGCGGTTTCTTCGTCCAACAGGCGCTGCACATCGTTCAGCAACTCTGCCGGGATGGGCTGACCGGCAAAATCCCAAATGACGGTGCGCAGCTTGGGCTCGGTGTGAAAACAAATGCCGTGATCAATTGCCCAGAGGTGATCATGTTCATCCAAGAGCAAATGGCCGCCTTTGCGGTCGGCGTTGTTGAGCAAGAGGTCGAAGACGGCGACCGGGCGCAGGCGTTGACGATGCTCGGCGGAGAAGGTGAAGTAGTGTTGTTGGGGGTTATGGACGATGAAGCGTTGTAACGCGCCGGGGCCATAGGGCAGTTTGCGGCGGCGGTAGATCGTTTCTGGCACGAGGTGCCAGCCGAGTTGTTGGCTGACGATGTAGGCGGCAACCTCGCGGCGGGTCAGGCTGCGCTCGGGAAAGTCCCACAGGGGGCGTTCACCGCGCGTCGGTTTGTAGACGGCGAGCACAGGCGGCTCACTTTGCAGCTCGACCAAAAAGGTGTGGTTGGAGCTGTTGATGAATTCGCCGCGCAGGTGCACAGGGGCTTCTTGCAGGGCGAGCAGGATGGGGTTGGTGAGTGCTGTCGGTGCGTCGTTGGGCATGGTCAGCCCTAGTGCTTGTGACCGTTTTTCTTGGGGCAAAAGTGTCCGGCGGGGTCTATGGGTTCACCGCATTGGGGGCAGATGGCGCGCCCGCGGCTGGCAAGTTCAACGCACCAACGGGCCAGGATGAGCATTTGGGTGCGCGAGGCCCAAAAGCGCACAACGCTCAAGTCTTCGGGGTCTTCCTGGCCGATGAGCGCTTCTCGGGCAACCAGGCACATGCGGTCGCGCGTTTCATCATAGGCCAGGCCCAATTCGCCAACGCGAAAGAGCGGGTCAAACGGCGGCATGAGGTGCATATCCATTTCGTCATACTCGGCGGATGGTGGTTCGAGCGTTGGTATTTGCTCAGCGATTTCGAACAGGAATTGTTCAATGCCGATGGCAAGCGTTTGGATCTGAATTTTTTCGACCAGCAGGGTGATGATCTGTTCACCCTGACGCCCTTGTAGATAAAAAACACGTTCGCCGGGTTGACCGATGGCTTCAACGCTGATGTGCGAAACAGGGTCAAGTTCAAGGTTGTATTTTGGCATGGTGAAAACTCCCTTTGGGGACACTGGGTAATTGACTTTTGTGCATTATATCCCAAACGGGGTGTTTTTGCCGGTTGAAAGTGTAATTGTTTGCGTTCCGCGGTTGGGTGTATTGCGTGGTTGGTTTGTGTGTGGGGGCGGGGCCTGGTGCGAGAATGCCATGGGTGGGCATGGCTGGACGCGTGAAGGGCGTGGCCTGGTGCGAGACCGTCCTGCCCCTACCGGGGGCGGCTTTTTGCCAATTTGTGCTATCATTAACCCGAATTGCATCTTGTGGAGGGAGGCATGGCCTTTTCACTTGACGAATGGAAGACAAAGACGGCACAGGTGGTGCGCGAGCGCTTGCCGTTGCTGAAGCAGGCTGAGGCCGATGGTTTGTATTTCATCCTGGCGAGCTTTGCCTTTTTGCCGGCGGTGCAAGCCGCCGGGCAGGGCGACGCGACGGTTTGGTCAACGGTGGCTGCGACGCTTGGCAATGTGGGGGCGGGGCTGTTGGCCAATTTGTTGCAGCACGGCAAGGACTGGGTTGATGCGGACGTGGCCAGGGAATTGCTCAACCGGGCGCAGACGGATGAGCAAGCGCGCCAAACCCTGGATACCCTGTTGAAAGAATTGGGTGTGGTGACGGTGACGCAGCAGGCACTGAGCGAGGCAGACCGGGCCTGGTTTGTCGAGGCGCTGCGCGCCGAATTGCGCAGGCTGGGCAGCG
>JAIWNK010000075.1 GCA_020216845.1 Anaerolinea sp.
CGCTGCAAATTGATACCGGCGGCGGAGCATATGTGGGGGTGGTGACGCAAGCGGAACACAGTCTCTTCGTTGGGCGCGATCAGTGGAACATTTATGTGAATGCAATTGGGCGCGGCCAATTGAGCGAGGAGGAGTTTGACAAGGTGCGGCGTGATTACCTGGAATGGGTGCGCAATGTTTACAGCAAGGCGCGCCTGTGGGGCCTGGAAAGCTTGCACGTCAGCGGTGACAAGCCGGTGCGCAGCCTGGCGGATGTCTTTGTGCCGCTGTCGCTGTGCCGTTTCACACCGCCGAGCCCGGATGAAGTGCGAAAAGTGGCTGGCCAAGAGGCAGATCAGCTGCAACAGATCAGGGCCTATAGGCGCCCGGTGCAGGAGCGGCAGGCGCGGGGTGATGAGATTGAGCTTCGTTCGCTGCTGACGCGGAAGGATCGCCTGGCGGTGATTGGCGGGCCGGGCTGCGGCAAGAGCACGTTGTTGGCTTACCTGGCCTATGCCCTGGCTGAGGCGGGCCTGAGCGGGGCGCCTTTGCCGTTTGAGCTGCCGGAGGGCCGCAAGAGTTTGCTGCCGGTGTTGGTGGCGCTGCGCGGGTATGCAGCTTACAAACAGACCTGTCAGCATGCGCCGGAAACCCGGGCGCGCAATCCGCACGCTGGCACGTTGATCGGCTTCATTCTGTATGAGTTGCAAAGAGTGAGCGGCAAGAGCCTGCCGGCGGACTTCCTTGAACGACTGTTGCAGGGCGGTGGCTGCCTGGTGATGTTGGATGGGCTGGATGAAATCGTCAGTCAGGCTGAGCGCGGGCAGATGCGTCAGCAGATCGATCATCTGGTGGATGGCTATTCGAAGAACTGTTTTCTGGTGACGGCGCGGGAAGCAGGCTATCAGAAGGACGCGATGTTTGGAGACAACTTCTTGCGCCTGGATGTGAAGCCGTTGTCGCCGGAAGCGATTGCGGCTTTGGTTGGCAAGTGGTGTCGCTTGCTGTATCCGGAAGCGGTGGAGGACAATCAGCAAGATATTTTGCGGGCGATTGAGGAGATGAATCGCCGGCAGGAAGACAAAGGCCTGTCAGCGTTGGTCAGCACGCCCTTGATGGTGACGATGGTCGTGGCGGTGAAGTGGGGCAAGACGGAGTTGCCGCGCGAGCGCGCCAGGCTGTATGAAGCCGCAGTAGACGTGATCCTGCAGATACAATACACGCCGAATGATGAGGCCCGCAAGGAGATAGTGGATTGGGGCGGGCCATCGTCTGAACAGCTTGAATGGCTGATGGAACTGGCTTACCGGATGCACAGCGGTGGCAAGGCAGGGGCGGCGGTGAGCGAGGAAGCGGTGCGTCGCATCCTGAGGGAGGACGGCGTTCCGGCGGAGAAGGTGCAGCGCTTCGTGGAAGCGGTGCGCAACCGCGGCGGGCTGTTCGAGGAGCGCGCTGAATTGTTCCAGTTTTTGCACCTGAGCTTTCAGGAGTATTTGGCGGCGCGCTGGATCGTCAAGCGGCGCGAGGCGGCGTTGGCGGCGTTGGAAGGGTGCCTGACGGATTCGTGGTGGCGGGAGGTGTTGCTGTTGACCTATGGCTTTGCGCTGATGGATCATCGTCCGTTTGCAAAGACGTATTTGGCGTGGCTCTCGAAGCCCCGCGACGATGCGGAACAGCACCTGTCTGGGCTGGAGTTGACGGGGACGGCCTTGTTGGAGATTGAAGCTGCGGATGCGGCGGATAAGCAGGCCTGTGCAAGACAGATTGTGACGGTGTTGCAAGACCCGGCTTGTCGTGTGTCGCGGAAACTGCGCATGCAGGCCGGGAATACGCTGGGCGGATTGGGGGATGTGCGCTTTCGAGAGGACGCATGGGGCCTGCCGGATGAGCCGTTGTTGGGCTTCGTGCGCATTCCGGCGGGGACGTTTTGGATGGGCGGCGATTTGACGAGGGATCCATTGGCTTATGAGGATGAAACCCCGCAGCATGAAGTGTACCTGGATGCGTACTACGCCGGGCGCTATTTGGTGACGGTGGGGCAGTGGCGGGCGTTTGTGGAGGAGAGCGGCTACCGGCCAACGACTGAGCGCAGCCTGGAGGGGATTGCCAACTGGCCGGTGATATCCGTAAGCCTGTTCGACGCGCAGGCCTATTGTCAATGGCTGACGGACAAGCTGCGGGATTGGGCAGAGACGCCGGCGGAGCTGCGGGCCTGTTTGCAGGGCGGGGGGCGGGTTGCCTTGCCGAGCGAGGCGCAATGGGAGCGGGCGCTGCGCGGCGCGTCGGACCGGCGCATCTATCCGTGGGGCGATGAATTTAATCGGGATGAGCTCGATGTGAGGTCAGCTGGTCCGTACAGCGCGGTAGGCTGTTTTGCGGGCGGGTGCAGTCCGGAGGGGCTGTTGGATATGGTCGGGAGTGTGTGGCAGTGGACGCGCAGTCGCTATCAGCCATATCCTTATGACTGCGGGGATGGACGTGAGGATGAGCCGATAGATGACTTGGAAAGATACGTTCTGCGGGGTGGAATGTGGTCCATTGGGTGGCAGGACGATCGTAAGCGCTCCCGCTGCTCGTTCCGGAACAGTCACGTTCCTTCGAACTTCGACGACAGTGCCGGTTTTCGCCTCTTCCTTGCTCTTTCCTCCTGAATTTCTGGGTGCTGAATTTCTGAAATTCTGATTTGGGGTAGGATTGCGTGCGCGTTGGCGATGGGCGAGGTATTGGTTAGCGCCCTGGGGGCATGGCGGGGTGTGTGAGGGGCAGGGCCCGGTAAGAGACCGCCATGGGGGGCATGGCTGGGGGTGCAACGGGCAAGGCCTGGTAAGAGACTGCCATGCCCCTACCGGGGGTGCAACGGGCAAGGCCTGGTAAGAGATCGTCCTGCCCCTACCGGGGGTGTGGGGGTCGGGGCATGGTGAGAGATCGCCATGGGGGGGCATGGCGGGGGTGCAACGGGCAAGGCCCGGTTTGAGATCGTCCTGCCCCTACCGGGAGTGTGTGAGGCGGGGCATGGTGAAAGACCGTCCTGCTCCTACAGGTCTGTTTGTTCGGCTTGTTCGGCCTGTTCATCCAATGGGGCGCGGTCTTCGGCCAGGGGCGAGTCTTGCAGCGCGGCGGCAACTTGTTCTTTGATTTCACCGGGGCGCTTGTTTTTGCCGCGCAGGCGCTCGAGGAGCAGCTTCGTCAGGTTGCTGCTGATGGCGTTGAGCGAGGCGCGGGAGACTTTTTCGCCCTTCTCAAACCAAATGGCAGCGGCATAGCCCATGGCGACCGTGGTGGAGGCGGCAATGGCGGCGCTGAGCACCCATCCGGGCACGCCGCCCAATTTGCTTAACTCCTGGAAGAGGGTGCGCCCCAGGAAGCCCACCCCAAAGGTGACGAGCAGTTCACGGGCGCGCTGCATGTCAATCGGGTAGTTGTAGATGCGCGCAATGCCAAGCACCATGCTGGTTTGGGTAGCAATCAGGGGGACGAAATCTATGATCGGCATGGGCGCCAGGGCAATCACGGCGGAGACGGAGGCGGCGCTGACGATCGAGCGCCAGGCCAGGCGCCAACGGTAGTGCGGCAGGGCCTGACCGAGTGCGGCGACAATGCCCGGCTCGGTCAGAGAGATGGCAACAACGACTTGCGCCAGGTTGCGTCCATCTTTGGCGACGATGGGGATGACTTGTTCCGGCTCAAGCTGCAAGTTGGTGGCGGCCAGGCGAACGACTTCGCTGACCTCGCGGCGCACCAGGTCGGTTTTGTTGAGGACGACGACATAAGGTTTGCCGAGGGCGACCAGGTCTTGGTATAGCTCTTGCTCGGTGCGTTTGATGCCCTGAATGGCGTCAAAAACGATGATGAGCACATCGGCCTGACGGGCAGCAGCAAAGGCGCGCTGCCGTTCTTCTTCGCCCACTGCGCCAACCGCATCGGCGCCGGGTGTGTCTACGATGGCAAACAAGCCGGCATCGGCTTGTTGATTGATGCGGGTTGTGCCGGGCAGGGCGCTGACCAGGGCGCGATCTTCGCGGGTCTGCACAAGCTGATTGTAGAGGGTGGATTTGCCGACATTGGCCGGGCCAACAATGGCAACGCTGCGTTTTTGGCCAAAGGAGAGGCGTAGCTGCGTGGTGGCCATTTTGAATAACATGCGCAACAGGTTGGCATCACTGGGAATGCCTTGGATGACTTTCTCCAGGATGGTGCGTTCACTTCCCGGCAGGCTGCTCCAGATGAATTCGACGGTTTGGCGCGTTTCTTCGGGCATTTTGTGCAACAATTCGTCAGATTTCATGCGATCTTTCTCCTTGTCATTCTTCCAGGTTGGATTTGAGGGCGCGGGCAATCTCTTCGCTGATGCCGCGCAGGCTGGTCAGTTCCTCTATGCTGGCCTGCAAGATGCCTTCGATGGAGCCATAGCGTTTCAGCAGCAGGTTGCGGCGGGCGGGGCCGATGCCGGGGATTTTGTCGAGGCGCGAGGCCAGGCCCTGACGCGAGCGCAGGTTGCGGTGTGCGGTGATGGCGAAGCGGTGCGCTTCGTCGCGGATGCGCTGTATCAGGTAGAGGCCTTGCGAGTGACGCGGCAGCAGGATGGAGGTGCTTTGGCCAGGGAGGAAGATTTCTTCCTGTTGTTTGGCCAGGCCGATGACAGGCACGCGTTCGAGCAGGCCAAAGCGCTGCAAGACGGCGACGGCGCGCCCCAACTGACCTTTGCCGCCATCCACCATCAGCAGGTCGGGCAACAGGGCAAAGGCGGCGTCGGGCTTTTGGCCGGGCAGCTGAGCGGTCTCTTGGGCGGCCTGCCAGCGGCGGAAGCGCCGGGTGAGGACTTCTTCCATGCTGGCAAAATCATCTGGGCCTTGCACGCTTTGGATGTTGAAGCGGCGATAGAGGCGTTTGGCCGGCACCCCTTGTTCGAAGACGACCATGCTGCCAACGGAGGCCGTGCCTTGGGTGTTGGAGATGTCGTAACATTCAATGCGGTTGGGCGGGGCGGATAGGCTCAGGGCGGTCTGCAATTCGGCTAGGGCTTCGGTCTGACGGTTGGTATCCGCTTGCCATTGTGCGCGCAGGGCGCGCAAGGTTTCTGCAGCGTTTTCGCTGGCCATTTGTAGCAGTTCTTGCTGTGCGCCCTGATGCGGAATTTTTAGCTCAACCTTGCAGCCGTTGCGGGTGGTGTTGAGCCATTGTTGGATGATTTGGGCTTCTTCGACTTCGTTGGGCAGCAACACCTCACAGGGCAAGTTGGCGGCCTCGGCGTAGAACTGTTTGATGAATTGGGTCAAAATCTCGCTGTCGGCGCTTTCTTCGGCGCCTTCGAGGACGAAGTATTCGCGTCCAATCAGTTTGCCGCTGCGGATGAAGAAGATTTGCACACAGGCTTCGCCATCCGTGCGCGCCATGGCGATGACATCCGAATCGGTTACCTCGGAGGAGATGATTTTTTGCTTTTCAACGACGCGGTCAATGGCCTGAATCTGATCGCGCAGGGCAGCGGCGCGCTCAAAGCGCAGTTCTTCAGCGGCCTGTTCCATTTCTTGATGCAGGCGTTGCACAATCGGTTCGGTGCGGCCCTGCAAGAACTGACACAGGTCTTCGATCATTTGACGATAGTCGGCCTGCTGGATGGCGCCAATGCACGGGCCGCAGCACAGTTTGATGTCGTAGTAAAGGCAGGGGCGTTCGTCTTTGCCGGTGATGGTGCGGTCGCAGGTCAGGTAGGGGAAGATGCGCCGCAGCACGTCCAGGGTTTGGTGCACGGCCCAGGCGCTGGTGTAGGGCCCAAAGTAGCGTGAGCCATCCTGCAACATTTGGCGGGTGACAGTCACTTTGGGGAAGGGGTCAGACCAATGAACTTTGATGTAAGGGTAGCGTTTGTCGTCTTTGAGGCGGATGTTGAAGCGCGGGCGGTGCTTTTTGATCAGGTTCATTTCAAGGATCAGCGCTTCGAGCTCGGAAGCGACGATGATCCATTCAATGTCGGCGATTTGGCGCACGAGCTGACGGGTTTTGTTGTCGTGCTCGGCGCTTTCGTGAAAGTAGGAGCGCACGCGGTTGCGCAGGTTGATGGCTTTGCCAACATAAATGATCTGCCCCTGACTGTTCTTCATCAGGTAACAGCCGGGTTTGGTTGGCAGACTGTCAAGGATGTGTTGGATGTGTTCGCTGGGCATGAGGTTTATCCGAGGGGCATGGCGCAGCCATCGGCGCGCGGGTCGCTGCCGCCGCATAACACGCCGGTTTGTGGGTCGCGCAGGATGATTTGGCCGCGCCCAAACAGGCTGCGGCTCAGCCCGCTGACCGGGCGGATGCGATGGCCCATCTCCGCCAGGGCAGACATGACCGGCAGGGGGATGCCTTCTTCCAGGGCGACGGTGACCGGGGCATTGGGCTGTAGCGGCTCAAGGCAAAAGCGCGGGCGTTCGAGGGCGGCCTGTGGGTCGAGGTGATCGTCGCATAGCGCAATGGCGACTTGAACATGGCCTTGCGGCTGCATGAAGCCGCCCATCACGCCGAAGGGGCCGAGCAATTGTCCGGTTGCATCGGTCAGCAGGGCGGGGATGATGGTGTGATAGGGGCGTTTGCCGGGGGCAAGGGCGTTGACCGAGGTGGGGTCAAGCGAGAAGTTGTGGCCGCGGTTTTGCAAGCTGAAGCCATAGCCGCGCGGCACGATGCCGGTGCCAAAGCCCATGTAGTTGCTGTTGATGAAAGAGCAGGCGTTGCCCTGTCCATCTACAACGCAGAAATAGACGGTGTCGCTGACGGCCGGCGGTGCACCATGCGTCACCTCGGGCAGGGCGCGTTGTGGGTGGATGAGGCGGGCGCGTTGCGCGCCATAGTGCGCATCGAGCAGCTCGCTCAGTGGGGCGGGGGCAAAGGCCGGGTCGGCAATATAGGCAAAGGCATCGGCAAAGGCCAGGCGCAGCGCTTCAATTTGCAGGTGCAGGCGGGCTGGGGAGAGCGGCGGCAGGGCAGACAGGTCAAAATTGGCGAGGATGTTGAGGGCAATCAGCGCAGCCAACCCCTGTCCGTTGGGTGGGCATTCCCAGACTTGCTGTTGACGGTAGGGCAGGCTGAGCGGGGTTTGCCAGGTGGAGGTGTGCGCGGCCAGGTCGGCCTGAGTGAGGCAGCCGCCGGCTTCGCGGACGATTGCGGCGATGGCTTCGGCAATTTCACCCTGATAAAAGGCTTGCCTGCCGCCCTCGGCAATGCAACGCAGGGTGCGTGCCAGGCCGGGGTTGCGGAAGATCTCGCCGGGGCGCGGGCCGCGCCCATCCAGGGTCAGCTCAACACCGTTGCAGGCCTGTCGCAAAAGGCCTTGAGCGGCGCGTTGCCAGAAATACGCGGTGATGGGGCTGACAGGGAAGCCTTGTTCGGCCAGGTGGATGGCCGGGGCAAGCACTTGTGTGAGCGGCAAGCGGCCAAACCGTTCGTGCAGGTCGCACCAACCGGCACAGGCACCGGGCACAGTGATGGTAAGGGGGTGGTGCGGCGGCCAGGCGGGCATCAGTCCCGCTTCTTGCAGGCGGTCGAGGGTCAGGGCAGCGGGGGCGCGCCCGGAGCCATTCAGGGCGCTGATTTGTTGCGTGTCGGCTTGATAGTAGAGCGCGAAACAATCGCCGCCCAGGCCAGTTGAGGTTGGTTCGGTGACGTTGAGCGCCGCGGCAACGGCGATGGCGGCATCAGCAGCGCTGCCGCCCTGACGCAACAGTTCCAGCCCGGCGGCAACAGCCAATGGCTGTGAGGCAGCAATCATGCCCTGTTGCCCAAAGACGGGCGAACGGCGAGCGTTGAAATCAAAGTTTGGGGGGAGCAGATCATTCATGAGGTGGGACTAAGAGCGGCCATACTTGCTCAATTTCCAGCCCGGCTTGTGCTGCGGCTTGCAATTCACCGCCTTGGTAGAGGGTGATGCCATGCGCTTTGCCGGTTGGGCAAAGCGTTGCCCAGAAGGCATAAAATTCTGGAAAGTCTTGTTCCGCGAAGCGGCTTTGGTGCGCGGCAACCTGAAAGGCGATGATGGCGGGCTCAAGTGCGGAGACAGGGCCGTGCACGCCGATCGGTTTGCGCGATAGATAGGGCGTTTTGCCGAGCAAGTTGGTGCTACCGGCAATCGGGTCGCGAGCAGCATAGGAGAGGTTGCGCACCCCGGACATATAAAAAGCGCCCATGCATAGCGGGCAGGGTTCTAGCAGGGTGTAGAGCGTGCAGGGGTGTGGGTCAATTTTGGAACGGTCGAGTTGCAGTAAGACGTTGATCTCAGCATGGGCCAGTTGATTGTTGCCGACTCGTCCGGTCGGGGCGTTATCGGCGAGATGGTTGCGCTCGCGCAGCAAAACTTCTCCGTGCGGATTCAACAGCGCAGCACCAATGGGCAAGGAACCGACGCTATAGGCGGCCCAGGCTTCTTGCAAGCATACCTGCCACACAATGGGAATCTCAGACCACTTCAATCGAGTCTCCTTGGAAAGCTTCTCCAATGACCCAAACGGGTTGGTTGATGGCCTGTGCATGTTCGAGCAGGCCGGGCAAGCTGACGGGCGGGACGGCGAGCAGGAGTCCGCCGCTGGTTTGCGGGTCGAAGAGCAACATGCGGCTGGCTTCATCCATTGCGTCAGCAAATCGAACGTGATGTTCAAAGTACAGGCGGTTGTCGGCCGCGCCGCCGGGGAAGCACCAGGCCTCGGCGTAGCGGCGGGCGCCGGAGAGGAAGGGGATGGCATCGTAGAAGAAGCGCAAACCGACCTGACTGGCCGCGGCCATTTCCCAGGCGTGGCCAAGCAAGCTGTAACCGGTGATGTCGGTGGCGGCGCGCAGCTGGGCCTGACGGGCCAATGCCCCGGCGCTGTCGTTGAGCCGTTTCATCCAGTGAATGGCTTCACTCACATCCGTTTGACTGGCGAGCTGTTTTTTCAAGGCGGTGGTGGTCACGCCGCCGCCTAGCGGTTTGGTTAGGATGAGCTGATCGCCGGGGTGCACACCGGCTTTGGTCATCATGTGGCGCGGGTCTACGAAGCCGATGACGACAAGCCCATATTTGGGTTCTTTGTCTTGGACGGTGTGGCCGCCGGCAATGACGACCCCGGCCTGACGGGCTGTTTCGGCTCCGCCGCGCAGGATTTCGCTCAGTACCTCGGTGGGTAATTGTGGTGGCAGGGCGGCAATATTGAGGGCCAGGGCGGGGATGCCGCCCATGGCGTATACATCCGAGAGGCTATTGGCAGCCGCAATTGCCCCATAGTCATAAGGGTCGTCTACAACCGGGGTGAAGAAATCAGTTGTCACAACCAGGGCGCGGTCTTGGTCGAGTTGCCAAATGGCGGCGTCATCTGGCGCGCCCAAACCTACCAACAAGTTGGGGTAATCGTCCGGGGTAAATAGATTGGAGAGGGGACGCAGCACCTGCGTCAGCGTTTCCGCATTGAGCTTAGACGCTCAGCCCGCGCAGTTGGATAGGCTGGTCAGACGAATCTGACGCCCGCTGGGGGAGGGGGCAAGGTCCATGGCGCATCTCCTTTCTATGTAGAATGATGTTATTATACAATACTTTGCAAAGCCGACAGGCGGGCAAAAAATTTACCCTGGCTTTGACAATCAATTTGAAATTTGCCCTAGAGCCCGTATAATAAAATGACAATGTAGCAGGTATGGAGGACAGGTGACCGAATTTTTTGTCAGTTTGTGTGGATTAATCGTGGCAGCCTTGCTGGCGCCGTGGGTGGGGCGGCGTTTGGGGCGTTGGTCTGGCTGGCTGTTGGCGTTTTTCCCGTTGATGGTGTTGGTGCAGTTGCTGCGCTTGTGGCCGGGGCTGTTGCAGGGCGAGACGCCGGTTCTTTCTTTGCCGTGGGCGGCGGAACTGGGCTTATCTTTGACGCTGCGTTTGGATGGCTTGGGGGCGTTGCTGGCTTTGTTGGTGGCCGGAATCGGCGCGCTGATTTTGATCTATGGGGCGGCTTATCTGGAAGGGGATGCCCGCCTTGGGCGTTTTTTGAGCGTGACGCTGCTGTTCATGCTGGCCATGCTGGGGGTG